>NZ_ANKP01000020.1:0-52121 GCF_000319775.1 Cupriavidus sp. HMR-1 | reverse complement strand
CCCTGCCGATCTCGGACGCCAGCCGCGCCGTGATCAGCGAACCCGACCGCTCCGCCGCTTCCACCACCAGCACGCCGCGAGACAGGGCCGCAATGATACGGTTGCGACGCGGAAAGTGGTTCGGCAACCCGGGCGTGCCCAGTGCAAACTCGCTGACGATGGCACCGCCCGCGTCGACGATCCGATGTGCCAGCGCATGATGCCTGCCCGGGTAGACGATATCGGCGCCCGTCCCGATCACGGCCACAGTGCCGCCCGGCCCCTCAAGTGCCCCGGCGTGGGCTGCGGCGTCGATGCCGAGCGCAAGGCCGGACACCACTGTCCATCCGGCATTGGAAAACGCCGATGCAAACGCCTGGGCATCGCGCGCGCCTTGCGTTGTCGCCTTGCGCGCGCCGACCATGCCAAGCGCTGGACCAGCCAGACGGTTGGGGTCTCCATTGATATAGAGCAGCAGGGGAGGGTCGGCCAGATCGAGCAGCCCCACCGGATAACCGGCATCGGCCATCGTGACCATGGCGTGGCGGGCATCGGCCAGCCACGCAAGCGTGCAGTCGATCAACGCCGACATGGCGGCATCCGGCGGCGCGTTCAATACACACGCCACCTTGGCATCCACCACTTCACGCAGGCTTGCCAGGTTCTGGGCGAGCACAGTCTGCGGCAGGCCGAACTTCGCCAGCAGGCGTCGTCCGGCCAGTGCGCTGACGCCCGGCGTCGCCGTCAGCCGCAGCCAGGCTGCGACCTCGGCGGGATCGCGAGTCGAATCGGTCATCGGCAACGATGCGGCGCGTGGCAGGACACGCGCCCTGGTCAGCGCGGCGTCGAGGCGATATCGCCAACCTTCATCACGTTGGACGCGTCAGTCACCAGCGCGTACGCAACGCCCGGGAACACGCGATAGACATACGCGAGACCGTAGCGATCATCGGGCAACTCGATAGCGCGATTGCCATCGGTCGGATCGGCGACGTGGCCACCATCGCTCGAGAGCGCCAGCACGTGGCCCGGCTCCAGACCGGCGTTGGCGCCGATATTGAGCACCACGATCTGCTTGGCGCCGCCATAGCGCACGCCGCCATACACCGCGGCCACACGTCCCTCGACTTCACCATCGGGAGCATGCGGCACATAGCGGATCAGTTCGCGCTGCGGCTGCGGCAGCAGCAGCGAGCCCGGACCAATTTCCTGCAGGGACTGGGTGGCCTGGACCGTGGTCACCGCATTCGGGCCCTCGGGTCCGCGCGTCACGCGCACGCTGCCTTCGTAAGCCGCCTCGAAGCCGATTACCCGGCCGGTGACCGGATCGAGCACGGGGCTGGCCGGCCGGAATGCCTGCCAGTCGCTGCCGAGCGAGGCGTCGGCCGGCGCAATGCCGCGCGCGTAGGCCGTATCACCGCGCCCCATATAGACGCGGGCGTCGGGCAGAGCGACGATGCGCGCCGAGGTATCCACCGTGCCTTGGTCAACGACGAGCGGACGGATCAGGAACGGCTCGATATCGCTGGAGGCAATGCTCTGGATGGCCTCGCCGTCGCCACCATTCCCGCGAATGCGCGGGGACAGGCGGACGTCGCCACTGGCGCCGCCCGGAGGGTTGGTGGACAGGTAGGCACGGCCATCGCGCTGGACCAGATAGAGAATCTGGCCCGGATAGATCAGGTGAGGATTGTGGACCTGCTGCCGGTTCATGCCCCACAGCTGGGGCCAGCGCCAGGGCTGGCGCAGGTACTGTCCGGAAATGCCCCAAAGCGTGTCGCCCGAACGCACCGTATACTGACTGGGCGCATTGGGCGAGAGATCGGCAACGGGGATGCCCTGCTGTGCCGTGCGATCGGCCTCCGCAAGCTGGACCGGCGAGACGCTCAGGTCAGCGGCCTGAACCGCCATGGTCATCCCAGTTGTGATCCCTGCGACACTCAAGATGGCGAGGGTGAACGCGTGCAGCCTGCGGCCCGACGCCGCCTGTTCTTTGGTAAGATCGCGCATTTTCCTGAACCGGTCGGGAGAACGACCGGATTGACCCTAGGTAGAGCGTGCCTGCTGCGGCGCGCCTTGAATTTTTGTACTAGCGCCCCGATTCTGCATGGAAACCCCGGTCGCCGCAACGGCGGCCGGACCGTGGACAGCACCCGGCGTTGCGCCCGAGCATCATGGCAAAACTCGACATCCTCACCTACCCCGATCCTCGTCTGCACAAAGTGGCCAAGCCCGTGGAGGTGGTGGACGACCGCATCCGCCAGCTCGTGAAAGACATGGCCGAAACCATGTACGAAGCGCCCGGCATTGGCCTGGCCGCGACGCAAGTGGACGTGCACGAGCGCGTGATCGTGATCGACATTTCCGAGAGCCGGGATGAGTTGATGGTGTTCATCAACCCCGAGGTCACTTGGGCCAGCGAGAACCGCAAGGTATGGGAAGAGGGCTGCCTGTCGGTGCCCGAAGTCTATGACCGCGTGGAGCGCCCGGATCGCGTCAAGGTACGCGCGCTCGACGAGAAGGGCGAAACGTTCGAGCTCGACGCCGACGATCTGCTCGCTGTATGTATACAGCACGAGATCGATCACCTCGACGGCAAGGTATTCGTGGAATATCTGTCGCCACTCAAGCTCCAACGCATCAAGAGCAAACTCCAGAAGCGCGTGCGCTCACGCATGTAAGGATGTAACAATCGCGCGGAAGCGGAAACGCCTCTGCTAAGGTTACAGCTTCCGAAGAACACATACGTACCCGGCCGCTATGCGGCCGGTGTCGTTTTCATTGCGGAATATCGTCATGACCCAAGCCCAGCCACTGCGCGTCGCTTTTGCGGGAACACCGGAATTCGCGCGCGTCGCCCTTGAGGCCATTCACGCCGCCGGATTTCCGGTGGTCGCCGTGCTGACCCAGCCAGACCGGCCCGCCGGCCGGGGCATGCAATTGCAGGCCAGCCCGGTCAAACAGTTTGCCATCGAGGCCGGCTTGGGCCCGGTGCTGCAGCCACGCTCGTTGCGCCGCCAGGGCAAGTATCCGGAGGAAGCCGGCGCGGCCGTCGACACGCTCGCGGAAATCGCGCCCGATGTGATGGTGGTGGCCGCCTACGGCCTGATTCTGCCGACCGAAGTCCTTGAGTTGCCGCGCCATGGCTGCCTGAATATCCATGCCTCGCTGCTGCCGCGGTGGCGCGGCGCCGCGCCGATCCATCGCGCGATCGAGGCGGGCGACCCGGAGACCGGCATCACGCTGATGCAGATGGACGAGGGGCTCGACACCGGCGCGATGTTGTCGCGCGAGTCCACGCCGATCGGCCCGCAGGACAGTACCGGCACGCTGCACGACACACTGGCCGCGCTCGGCGGGCGCATGATCGTGGATGCGCTGCGCCAGCTCGCCGCGGGCCAGCCGCTCACCGCCACGCCGCAGCCCGAAGCCGGTGTCACCTACGCGGAGAAAATCGCCAAGGATGAGGCACCGCTCGACCTGACGCGCCCGGCCACCGAACTGGCGAACCAGATCCGCGCCTTCAACCCGTTCCCGGGCGCCACGGTGCAAGTGGGCGATACCGTCATCAAGTGCTGGCAGGCGCTGCCGCTGGCCGCCGCCACCAGCCTGCCGCATCCCCCGGGCACGATCCTGGCCGCCGACTCAGCCGGCGTGATCATCGCCTGCGGCAATGGCAGCGCCCTGCAGGTCACCGAGTTGCAGAAGCCCGGCGGCCGGCGCCAGCCAGCGCAACAGTTCCTGCAGGCCATGCCGCTGCCACCGGGAACGCGCTGCCTGATTGCCGGCGCCTAGCAGGTACTCCATGGCGAGCGCCGCAGCAATGTGACCCCGGGTTATCACAATGCGTAAAACGTCGCCTCCGGCATTGAATTTCCACGGTTCACACCCTATCTAACCGTTATCGTGTCCACGCAGGGGCGTGGCACGCGACTGACAGACGATCTGGAGATCAAGCCATGTTCAACTGGGTCAAGACCTTCATGCTGATGGCCGCGATCACGGCGCTGTTCGTTGTGATCGGCGGCATGATCGGCGGACGCAACGGCATGACATTCGCCCTGCTGATCGCGCTCGGCATGAACTTCTTCTCCTACTGGTTCTCGGACAAGATGGTCCTGCGCATGTACAACGCGCAGGAAGTGGATGCCAGCACCGCGCCGCAGTTCTACAACATGGTGCACGAGCTTTCGCAGCGTGCCGGCCTGCCGATGCCGCGCGTGTACCTGATCAACGAGGATGCGCCAAACGCGTTTGCCACTGGCCGCAATCCCGAACACGCCGCGGTGGCCGCCACCACGGGCATCCTGCGGGTGCTCTCGGACCGCGAACTGCGCGGCGTGATGGCCCACGAACTCGCGCACGTGAAGCATCGCGACATCCTGACCTCGACCATCGCCGCGACGATGGCCGGCGCCATTTCCGCGCTGGCCAATATGGCGATGTTCTTCGGCGGGCGCGACGAGAACGGCAACCGCTCGAATCCGATTGCCGCCATCGCCGTGGCGATCCTGGCGCCGCTGGCCGCATCGCTGATCCAGATGGCGATCTCGCGGGCACGCGAATTCGAGGCCGACCGCGGCGGCGCGGAGATCAGCGGAGACCCGCAGGCCCTGGCCAGCGCGCTCGACAAGATCCATCGCTACGCCCAGGGCATTCCGTTCCAGGCCGCCGAGGAGCATCCGGCCACGGCGCAGATGATGATCATGAATCCGCTCTCGGGCGGCGGGATCGCGAACCTGTTCTCGACCCACCCCGCCACGGAGGAACGGATCGCGCGCCTGATGCAGATGGCACAGACCGGCACCTACCCGGCCTGACGCGCATTGCCACGTTTCCGGGGGCTCATGCCCGGTAACAGGTAAACTGCCCGCTGTGTTCCGTCAGGAGCCGGCGGGCTTTTTCGTATCCGCACGGGCCCGACGGCCCGTACCACCCGTTTTTTGCAGATTTCCGGTATTTCCCATGCGCCTGCCACCAGATTCCCTTGCCTTCCAGATGCTCGGCGCCGCCGCTGCAGTACGCGGCGTCCATGAAGGCACGGCCCTGCCGCAAGCCATCGAGGACGCCACCAACCTGCTGCGCCTGGACCGCGTGCGCGATGCCGCGACGCGCGGCGCCATCCAGGACCTGGCCTACCGCACCGTGCGGCAGTTCGGCGCCACGCGCGCCCTGGTGACGCAACTGGTCACCCGCCCTCCCGGCGCGCTGGTCGATTCCCTGCTGGCCGTGGCGCTCGCGCTGCTGCTAGAAGGCGAGGAGGGCGATCGTAGCAAGGTCGGACGCGGCGGCTACTCCGACTTCACCGTCGTCGATCAGGCCGTCAGCGCAGCAGCCTCGGAGCCGAAGACCGCCCACGCGCGCGGGCTCGTCAACGCAGTACTGCGCCGGTTCCTGCGTGAGCGCAAGGCCCTGATGGACGCGATCGCCAAGGACGAGGAAGCACGCTGGAACCTGCCCACGTGGTGGCTTGAGCAACTCCGCGCCGCATACCCGGATCGATGGACGGCATTGGCAGAGAGCGTCAATGCCCGCCCGCCAATGACGCTGCGCGTCAACAGCAAGCGCCTGTCGGTCGACGAATACCTGAAGGAACTGGCCAACGCGGGCATGGCGGGCACCGCCATCGGCCCTCAGGCCGTGCGGCTGGTTCGGGCATTTCCGGTATCGCAGGTGCCAGGCTTCGCCACCGGCGATGTCTCCGTACAGGATGCCGGCGCCCAGCTTGCCGCGCCGCTCTGCGAAGTTGCCGACGGGATGCGCGTGCTGGACGCCTGTGCGGCCCCCGGGGGCAAGACCGGCCATCTGCTCGAACTGGCCGATATCCACGTGACCGCCGTGGAAAGCGATGCGGAGCGCGCCGCGCGCATTCATGAGAATCTGGCCCGCCTGGACCAGCGTGCCGAGGTCATCGTTGGCGATGCCAGCCGCCCGCAGGACTGGTGGGATGGCCAGCAGTTCGACCGCATTCTGGCCGATGTGCCGTGCTCGGCGTCGGGCATCGTCCGACGCCATCCCGATATCCGCTGGCTGCGCCGCGAATCGGACATCGCGAAGCTTGTCAATGAGCAACGTCGCATCGTGTCGCAATTGTGGTCGCTCCTTAAGCCAGGCGGCATTCTGGTCTATGTGACCTGTTCTATTTTCCCAACGGAGGGCGAAGAGCAGGCGCTCTGGTTTGGTGCCCAGCTCCCAGATGCGATACGATTGCAGGCGCCCGGGCAGCTCCTGCCCGGCACGAAGGCGCAGGAGACGGCCGGCACCGACATGGCCGGCCAGCCAAGCCTGCCATCGGATCACGATGGCTTCTACTACGCCCGCTTCCAGAAACGCGCCTGAATTCCACCGATGCTGAGCACGCCGCGCCTGTTCGACCTACGTGTCCCCGGTCACGCGTTGCGCGAGTGCCCGGCAGACTCGCTGGTGAACACACTCCGCGCATGGTGCGCGGCCACGATGATGATGCTGATGCTGATGGTGCTTGCCCCGCATGCATCGGCGCAGCTCATCGAGACCACCGAGGCCCGCATCGAGTACCAGGACGGCGGATTCGATCTCGCCGCGTCGTTCGACTTCGACCTGCCGCCCGCGCTGGAAGACGCCCTGCACAAGGGCATCTCGCTCTATTTCGTCGTCGACTTCCAGCTCACGCGCCCACGCTGGTACTGGTTCGACGAGAAGCCGGTCAACACCATGCGCACGGTGCGCATTTCCTATCAGCCGTTGACGCGCCAGTACCGCGTGTCGACCGGTGGCCTGCAATTACCGTTCAGCCGTCTCAAGAGCGCGCTGCAGTTCATCCAGCAAGTACGCGGCTGGCGCGTGTTCGAACGCAACCAGGTCAGGCTCGGCGAGACCTATCACGCCGAAACACGGATGCGCCTGGACCTTTCCCAGCTACCGAAGCCGTTCCAGATCAACGCCGTGAATACGCGTGAGTGGAACCTGTCGTCGGAGTGGAAGCGCTTCAACTACACGGTGCCGACCAACCTCGACGCACCGCCGCCACCGGCCCCGGTAGCACCGCCGCCCGTTGCGCCACCCGCACCGCCGGCCATGCCCGGCTCGTCACCAACGCCCGCTTCGGCCGTCAGCGCGGAACCACGCACGCAGTTCTCGCAAACGCTGTCGAATGCGTTGTCCACGAACCAACTGGTCCAGCCGGTAAGCCAGCCATGAACGGCAATCCGTGGGACAGCAGATTCCGACGCCTGCTCTATCGCGTCGTGGTGGGCATCATCGTCTTCCTGGCGTTGGTACTGGTGGGACTGCTAGCCGGGGCCTCGGCCAATACCGAGTTCTTCGACCGCTATTTCACGCTGCTCTTCAAGATCAACCTCGTTGTCGGCGCCTTGCTGGTGCTGACCGTGGGCGCGCTCGCGTTGACGCTCTGGCTGCGCTATCGCCGCGGCAAGTTCGGCACGCGGCTGATGTCGAAGCTGGCCGTGTTCTTCGGCGTGGTCGGCGTATTGCCGGGCGTTCTGATCTATCTGGTCTCGCTGCAGTTCGTTTCCCGCAGTATCGAGTCGTGGTTCGACGTGCGCGTGGAAACCGCGCTCGAGGCCGGCCTCAATCTCGGCCGCTCCACCATCGACAGCCAGTTGGCCGATCTGCAGGGCAAGGCGCGCTTGATGGCCGACCAGCTGACCGGCTCGAGCGGCATGGCAACGTCGCTGCAACTGAACCGCCTGCGCGAGCAGTACGGCGTACAGGAAGCCGCGATCTTCACCGGCAGCGGACGCGTGCTGGCAACGGCGTCAAGCAGCTATGCGTCGCTGGTGCCGGACCTGCCATCCGGCGTGCTGGCAGAGCAGGCACGCATGGCCGGAGGCTATGCGGCAGTGGAAGGTGGCACCGATCCGTCGACTGGCGACAAACCGCAGCCCAATGTCGATAGCAGCCATCTCTACCGGCTGCGCGTGATCATTCCGCTGGGACCCGCGCCGAGCGCGGCAGCCTCCGACGATCAGGCACAGGCCACTGCAAGTGCTGCCGTGGCCGCGGCGGCGCGTACCCAGCATCCCCCGCCGAAACTCGGCCTGCCCGTGCCGAGTAGTCGTTGGGCAGGCTCGGGCCTGTCCGTGGAGCGTCGCCCCGAGGATGCGCCCGCCACGGGCTTCGGCCTGGTGGGCGACACTGTGCGAGAGGAGCGATACCTGCAGGTCCTGCACCCGGTACCTGGCGTGCTCGCGCGCAATGCCGACGAGGTCCAGCGGGCCTATCAGGAATATCAGGAAAAGGCGCTGGGCCGCACCGGCCTGCGCAAGATGTACATCGGCACGCTGACGCTGACGCTGTTCCTCGCCGTGTTTATCGCCGTGATGCTGGCGCTGCTGCTGGGCGGCCAGCTAGCCCGCCCGCTGCTGATGCTGCTGCAGGGCACGAAGGAAGTGGCGGAGGGCGACCTCTCTCCCAAGCGTGAGCTCAAAAGCCGCGACGAACTCGGGATGCTGACCCAGCAGTTCAACCAGATGACGCGTCAGCTTTCTGAAGCGCGCATCGCCGTGGAAGAGAATCGCAGTGCGCTCGAGCAGTCGAAGGCGTATCTGGAAAGCGTGCTGCGGAATCTGACCGCAGGTGTGCTCGTGTTCGACCGGCGCTTTGTGCTGATCACTACCAACCCCGGCGCCGAGCGCATCTTTCGCCAGCCGCTCAACGGTGTGCTGGGCCACCCGGTGGAACAGATCCCCGGCATGAACGACTTCGCGGAGATCGTGCGTCAGGCATTTTCCGAGCAGACCACCAGCGAGGTCCTGGGGGGCGCGCAGCACTGGCAGAAGCAGATCGAGTTGCCGCAGGGCGACGAGGAGCAGCCGCTCACACTGCTGGTTCGCGGCGCGCATCTTCCTGGCGGCAGCCATGACGAACCGGGCTACGTGGTGGTGTTCGACGATATCTCCGACGTGATCTCGGCACAGCGTTCGGTGGCCTGGGGAGAAGTGGCGCGCCGTCTTGCCCACGAGATCAAGAATCCGCTGACACCGATCCAGCTATCGGCGGAACGGCTGCAGATGAAGCTGTCCCCTAAACTTGAGACGTCGGATGCCGAAGTACTGAAACGTGGGGCTGCGACAATCGTCAACCAGGTGGCGGCGATGAAGCGCATGGTCGATGATTTCCGCGACTACGCGCGCACGCCGCCGGCTGTGATGCAGTCGCTGCCGCTCAACGGCCTGGTGTCGGAAGTCCTGCATCTCTACGGCATCGATGACCCTGCCGTGCACGAGCACCCCGTGATCCATCCGACGCTGGACACGGATATGCCTGAAATCAAAGGCGATCCGACCCAACTCAGGCAAGTGATTCACAACCTGTTGCAAAATGCCCAGGATGCGGTGGCGGAAAACGTTGCGGCCGGTAGGGCGGCGCCCCATATCACTCTGCACACCGAGACTGTAGAATACAAAGATTCTGCCGGCGAAGACCGGCAAGCCGTCAAGCTGTCCATAGCGGACAATGGCCCCGGCTTCGCACCACGGATTCTGAGCCGCGCGTTCGAACCCTATGTGACCACGAAGGCCAAGGGCACGGGTCTCGGGCTGGCGATGGTGAAAAAGATCATTGACGAACATGGCGCACGCATCGAGGTGCGCAATCGCATGAACGGCACCGAGATCATTGGCGCTCAGATCTCGATCCTGTTCGTTAAGCTGGCATAGTCAATCTTGCGCACCGGCAACGTCCGGTGACGCTGCGGTGGGGTTAAGAGGAACGTATGGCAACCATCCTCGTAGTCGATGACGAAATGGGTATCCGGGAGCTGCTCTCGGAAATCCTGAGCGACGAAGGCCACGTGGTCGAAGTGGCGGAGAACGCCCAGCAGGCACGCGAGTTCCGTGCAGGCGCGACGCCGGACCTGGTGCTGCTCGATATCTGGATGCCGGATACGGACGGCGTGACGCTGCTCAAGGAGTGGTCGGCACAGGGCTTCCTGACCATGCCGGTCATCATGATGTCCGGCCATGCGACGATCGACACGGCCGTCGAAGCCACCAAGATCGGCGCGCTCAACTTCCTTGAGAAGCCGATCGCGCTGCAGAAGCTGCTGTCCGCCGTCGAGGCAGGGCTGGCCCGTGGGGTCGAGCGCCCACGCGCCGCGCCTTCCGTGGTGGCCGCACCTGCCGCCGCCAGCACGGGCGAAGCCGCGGTCTCCGCGATGGCAACCGCCGAGGTACCGGCCGAGGCCATCGCGAACGGCACGGCTACCCGCGGTGTGCCCGAAGGTGAAATGCAGTTCTCGTTCGACATGCCGCTGCGTGAAGCGCGCGACCTGTTCGAGCGTGCGTACTTCGAGTACCACCTGGTGCGCGAACACGGCAGCATGACCCGAGTGGCGGAGAAGACCGGTCTGGAGCGTACCCACCTGTACCGCAAGCTCAAGCAGCTGGGCGTGGAACTGGGCCGCAACAAGCCCGAGCCGACCGAGCAATAAGTGGCTCGACAAAACGCTTGACGAACCAGTTTTGCACAGTTATAGTTTCGCTTCTTTGGCCCGGTAGCTCAGTCGGTAGAGCAGAGGATTGAAAATCCTTGTGTCGGCGGTTCGATTCCGTCCCAGGCCACCAGATTCAAGCAAAACGGACGCTTCGGCGTCCGTTTTGCTTTTTGCGTTCTGCATTCGGTCGGTTGGAATCGGGCGATGCCCGACCCCGCGACCATCAAGCATCTGGCCTGCTGTGCGACTACGCCGTCGCCTGAAGCCCCTTCGGGGTACGAAGCAGGTTCAGCACCACCATCACCACGACGTTCGCCGCGAGGCAGGGCAGTCCAAGGTTGATGCCACCCAGATCCACCTTCTCGAGATACAGCACGACCGCCATCAACTGGCCGGTCAGGATGCCCAGCACCACCGCGCTTGGCCTGACACGTAGCGAGAACAGGATGACGATCATCCCTGGCAGGAACTGCGTCACGCCGTAGTACGTGGTGTTGATCAGCGTGAGCATCAGGTTCGGCGCCATCAGCGTCATCAGGATTGACACGATCAGGTACACGACGATCACCCCCTTTGCACCCGCCTTCTGCCTGGACTCTGGCAGGTGCGGCAGCAGGTTGCGCGTGACGATGGGACCGATCGCCAGACACATGCCCGTCAGCACCAGCAGGCCCGACAGCGCAGCGGCCGCCGCCACCAGGCCCAGTAGCCAGGAGGGCA
This sequence comes from Cupriavidus sp. HMR-1, assembly GCF_000319775.1. Lineage (NCBI taxonomy): Bacteria > Pseudomonadati > Pseudomonadota > Betaproteobacteria > Burkholderiales > Burkholderiaceae > Cupriavidus > Cupriavidus sp. HMR-1. The sequence continues at coordinate 40,987 of NZ_ANKP01000020.1, read as the reverse complement.
ACAGGTGGGTGGCCGCCACGAAGAAGGCCTCGTTCGCCGTTGCAAGCGTGTCGCTGCGCGTCAGCGCGTAGTACGACGCCAGTACCAGGAACGGATACATCAGCATGTACAGCGGCATGGCCACTTGCGTGCGGCGGATCGTATCGGCGCTTTTCGCCGTGTAGATGAACTGCACCGAGATCGGCATCATGTAGAAGCCAAGCGACTGGAACAGGATCGTGCTCATCGAAAAGCGTAGCTGCTCGTCGTTCATCCGGTTGCTGACCTGCTCGCTCGCCACGTGGAAGACCTTCGCCACGCCGACCTCGCCCGCAACCGCCAGACCCGTCACCACGATCGCCACCACCATCAGCACGTCCTTGAGCACCGCCACGTAGGCCGACGAACGCACGCCGGATATGGCGATGTACGTGAAGGCGAGCACCGCCGCGATCAGGACCAGATGGAGCGGCTGGAAGCTCCAGCCTAGCCCCCGGAACGCGACGATCAGGCCCGTGAACTGTAGCTGCGCCATCGGCAACAGGAACAGGATCGACGACAGCGCGACCACGAACTCCACGGCGCGGTTGTCGAAGTGGCCCTTGAACAGGTCAGCCAGTGTGATGGCATTGAAGCGCTGGCCGGCCTCCCATATCTTCGGCGCCAGGAAGTATCCAAGCGGATAGGCCAGCAGGATATAGCCCAGGAACCAGATGCCGTAGGTCGGCCCCTTCGCGTAGATGCCGCCGGCGAAGCCCACCATCGTGGCCACGCTGTAGATCTCGCCAGCCGCCAGGAAGAACACGAGGAACGCGCCGAACTGCCGGGACGCGACGAAGAAGTCATGAGCGCTTTGCGACCCCTTTCCCTTGCGCGAACGCAGGGCCAGGTACAGCGACAGGACGATGAAGCCGAGGAAAACCGCTGTGGACATAAGAGTGGCTCCCGGTAGTCAGGCGTCCAGCCGACGCTCGGCGTCGACAGGACGATCGAAGAAGCGCCAGCAGACGTAGAGGCACACCGACGTCAGCACGAACCAGGCGAACATCCACGCATAGATGAATGGCACGCCGAGCACGAAGGTGTCTACCGACGCAACCCAGGGCAGCAGCCCCAGCACGCCAACGTAGGGAATGCCGATGCCGATCAGTAGCTTGAGCATGACCGGACTCCTTTCAGCGCGCGGCCGACGTCTGGGGATCGATCGGCGTCATCACGCCACAGCGCGCCTCGATGGCCTCGCCGGCGGACAGGATCAGGCTTTCCTGAAAGCGTCCGGCTACCAGTTGCACACCCATTGGCAAGCCTCCCGCCAATCCAGTGGGCACGGACAGCCCGGGCAGGCCGAGAATTGCCGTTGCGAGCATCGGACTCTGCGCGTCGAGGATGTGGCGCGCGGCATCAGCGCCCTGACGGTCCGCGTCGATCAGGAACGGGCGTTGCCAGGACACGGGCATCAGCAACAGCGGGTGGCGTTCGAAGAACTGCTGCCACTCGCGCAGCAGCGTGGTGCGTCGCGCCAGGGCGTTCATGTATCCGGCGAGATCCAGCGATGCTGTCTGACGTCGTTGGGTGCCGATGGCAGCGCGCACGGCATCGTCGCCGTCACGCTCGATGATGTCGCCCAGGCCAGCAGCCAGTTCGTTCATCGTCAGTGCCAGCCACAGGTCGGTCGCCTCCTGCAATCGAGGTGGCACGACTTCCTCTACGACGCAGCCGGCATCCTCGAGCCAGCGAGCCGCCTGCCTTACGGCGGCCGTGACCGCTTCGTCAGCCGTGAAGCCCGGCAGGGTTGCGCAGACGGCAATGCGTGTCGGAAAGGTCTTGTGAGCGCTACCAACCGAGGCCGAAGCCTGCCAGGGGTCACGGCTGTCCGGCGCGGCCATCGCGGTCAGCGCCAGACGCAGGTCGCCTACCGTGCGTGCGAGCGGCCCCTGCACGGACGATAGCTGCGCGCCCATCGTGCGCTCACGCAACTGCGAGGGATTGAAGGCCGGCACCAGACCCTGTGTCGGGCGCAGCCCGGCAACACCGCAAGCATAGGCCGGATAGCGAATCGAGCCGCCCTGGTCATTGCCGTGCGCGATGGCGCCGATACCGGCCGCCACCGCAGCCGAGGCGCCGCCGCTGGACCCGCCCGGTGTATGGCTGGCGTTCCACGGATTGAGGGTACGGCCATGCAGGTCGTTGTCAGTGAACCAGCGCAGCGAGAATGCCGGCGTGTTGGTGCGGCCGATGATCACGGCGCCGGCCTTGCGGAGATTGGCAACCACCGGGCTGTCCACGCTGGCCACCGTGTCCTGGAACGCCACCACGCCATTGGTCGTGGCACGGCCCGCCATGTCGACGTTGACCTTCACCGTCACGGGAACACCATGCAGCGGCCCAAGCGACTCGCCCCGGGCCAGCGCCGCATCGGCGTCGGCCGCTGCCTGCATCGCCTCGTACGCCAGCACGTCGACGACGGCATTGATCGACGGATTGACAGCGTCCAGTCGGGCCAGGCTACTGGCAGCAACCTCCACCGACGATACCTCGCGCTTTGCGATCTGGCTGGCCGCCTCGGCCGCGCTCCAACGCCACAGCTCGTTGCTCACGTTGCTCATGCGTCTGTCTCCTGTTTCCGTGTTTTGAGTTTTGTGTTCGGCCGCCTGTGGGGCTGACGGCACGTCGGAGAAAGACTAGTCCGCTATGATGCATACCAAAAGACAATACTTTTCCGATGGTGACCACTAGGAGTTGTCATCATTTGCGTCGCGGCAGGACACCTGCCCTGGGGAGACAACACACATGCGGGACCATCAATTGAAAGCGTGGCTGCGGCTGGTCGAAACCGGCAGCATCCGTGGCGCCGCGCGCAGTCTGCACCTGAGCCAGGCAGCGATCACGAAGGCCATTCGCGAACTGGAAGAAGACCTCGATGCGCCGCTGATCGTCAGAAGCTCGCGCGGTATCACGCTCACCGAGTGCGGCCGCCAGCTGACCGTCCGCGCGCGGCAGTCGCAGAACCAGCTCACGCTCGCGCGCCAGGACATCCGTCAGCTGATGGGCGGTGAAAAAGCCCGCGTGTCGGTCGCGGTGACGCCGATGGTCTTCCTGAGTGTGCTCCCCGATGTCCTGCGAGATTTCCGGCGCAGCATGCCGCTGGCCGACCTGACGCTCGAAGAGGGCCTGATGCCCGCGGTATTGCCCGCGCTGCGCGCCGGCACGGTCGACTTCGCGATTGCCGCGCTGATTCCGGAGACGCTGGGCAGCGAGTTCGATTTCGAGCCCCTGAAGACGCTCGACGTCATGATCGCAGGTCGCCGTGGACACCCGCTGGCCAACGCCACGCGCTGGGAAGAACTGGTGGAGTGCGACTGGCTGATGCAGCTATCGCCAGGCAGCCAGCACACCTTCCTGCTCGATCAGTTGCAGCAACTCGGCCTGCCGCTTCCCCGGCGCATCATCAAGACCAATACGTTCGGCGTGACGTCGAGTCTGCTGGTCAGCACCGATGCCGTGTCGACGATCCCGAGCAGCATCCTGAAGGTGGGTCCCCAGTCGGAGCAGCTCACGCGCATTCCCGTGGACGTACCGCTGCGGCCCCTGGTGCTCGGCATCGTGACGCTGCGCGACAACCCGCTCTCGCTGGCCGCCACGCGATTCTCGAACCTGTTTCGCGAAGCACTATCGCGCGTGAATCCGGCGCTGGACTAGTTCACATCCCTAGCCGAACAGTTCCTCCGCCACCGTAGGATGCAGTGGCATCGTCGTCTTCAGATGCGCATCCTTCACGCCGAGGCGCAGTGCAACGGCAAAGGTTTGGATGATCTCCGGCGCGGCGTTGTCCATCAGGTGCGCACCCAGCACCCGCCCGCTGCGCGCGTTGAACACCAGCTTGAACACCGAGGGCTGCGCCACGCCACCGAAGCGGTTCTCCAGCGACACGAACCGCTTGATCTCGGTGCGCACGCGATCGGCTCTGCCGCCGGCGGCTTCGATCGCCTGTGTCTCAGTCAATCCCACCGCTCCGATCGCGGGTTCGCTGAACACGGCGGTCGGCACGAAATCAAAATCGGCGATATCACCACGTTTGCCGAACAACCGATCGGCAAGCCAGCGCCCCTGCGCGATGGCTACCGGCGTCAGATGCAGATTCCGATCCATGCAGTCGCCGATCGCATGGATCGAGCGCACCGTGGTGCGGAACTGCCGGTCGACGCAAATGCCGCCGCGTTCGCCAAGCTGCACGCCAAGCGCATCGAGCCCGAGTTCGGCGATGCTGGGCCGGCGCCCGATCGCCGCGAGCACCGCCTGTGCGCGCACGGTCTGCGTGCGGCCAGGATTGTTCTGCTGCGTGTAGCAGACTTCCGTCGCGCCGTTGGCCTGCGACAGCATCGTCACGTCGGCCCTGAAATGGAGTCGCACGCCCTTTGCCGCGAGTGCCTCGGCCAGCGCCGCGGCAATATCGTGATCGAACTTCGGCAGCAGGCGATCTCCGCGCACCAGCAGGTCCACTTTCACGCCATAGCGCGAGAGAATCGACGCCATCTCCACGGCAATGTAGCCGCCGCCGATCACGGCGATCGATGCAGGCACGGTCTGCCAGGTGAACACGTCATCGGACGAACTCGCCAGCTCGCCGCCCGGAACGGGCAGGGCGAGGGGATGCGCGCCAGTGGCGATCAGCGTTTTGCGCGTGCGGATGATCTCGTTGCCGACCACCACCTCGTCCGGTCCACTGAGTCGCGCATCGCCATGCAGGATCTCGACGCCGGCCTCATTGAGCCGTTGCGCGTACGACGCATTGAGCCGCGCCACTTCGGCATTCACGCGCACACTGGCATCGCGCCAGTCTTCCTTGCCGCCGGTATGCGACAGGCACGTCGAGAGGATCGACGCCCAGTTCGCGCCATAGGAAAGCATCTTCTTTGGCACGCAACCGCGATTCACGCAGGTGCCGCCAATGGCGTCGCGCTCGACCAGTATCACGCGTGCGCCATGCGATGCCGCGCGGCGCGCCGCGGCCACGCCACCGGAGCCTGCGCCGATCACGACGAAATCCGCTTCACGCGTGGTGGGCCGCACGGAACGCTTGCGGCGCGGCACACGCTCGACAACCGGCTCCGCGCTAACCTCGCTGGCGCGGCGCCGGGCTTTTGCCGTTGTCTTCGTGGTGGTCGCCGTTGATGCCTGACGCTTAGTCATTCATGCCTCCTTGCCTGGCAGCCCTTGGCCGCATTGCACATTGCACACACGATCGACCGGCGCCAATCTGGCGCATACCACTCAAGACGCCGGCAACAACTCCTCTCTGATCTCGGGCCACTCGCGCAGGAACGTTTCCGCATCGCGGCAGCCCAGGTCGTATGCATGCGTCATCGCCTCGGGCCGGGTGTAATCCCAGCTCGAAATCGGCACACGCATCGACGGTTGCAGATACAGGCGACGCTGGCCGTCCACCTCGAGCACGAAGCGGCGCGGGCGTGGATACAGCCTGGTCACCAGCACCAGCACATTGCCCGGCGTGGCATCGAGCGCATCGACGGGGACGTTGTCGACCAGCCCGCCGTCGAGCACCGCGCGGCCACCCCGGCGAAGTACTGGCGTGAACGGTGGCGTCGATGCCGATTGCAGCAGCAGATCGGCCAGATCCTCGGGCGACCGGCAATCCTGCGCGCGCACGAACTCCGGATGAAAGCCAAGCTTGCGGCCCAGCCTCGGATGCAGTGTCTTGAGCAGGTGCTTGTCGATGTTGTACGCGAGCAGGCCGGCCGCTACGGCCAGACGCGGGCCGCTCCAGCGCGGGATATGCGCGACGCCGATGCGAATCTCCGGTGCTTCCTGCAATCGCTCCAGACGGCTGTCGCCAAACAGCGAAAGCAATGCGTTGCGATAGATGCCGTAGTGCGGAAATACGCGTTCGCGCCGCAGCAGGTTGCCCCAGTACGCATTGCGCGAATTGTTGGCCAGCACCTCGCGGTAGTAGGCCATGGTCTGCTTCGAATCATTGGCGTAGACCATGCACGCCGTCGCCGCGCCCGCCGAGATGCCAGCGATCACGCGCGGCCTCAGTTTCAGCTCTGGCGCCACGGTGTCCCACCACCCGGCCTGCCACCAGCAGCGGTTGCCACCACCAGCGAAAACGATCTGGTCGAACGGCTGCGCACCTGTCGAAGGGATGGAAGTGGAGGTCGACATGCCGGCGTTCAAAGCAGCGCGTAGGTGGTAGTGGCCTGCACGGCGAGCTTGCCGTCCTTGCCAGTGAGTTCGATCTCGCCGAACACCACGGTCTTGCCAAGCCGCAGCACGTTGGCGCGCACGAGCACATCGCCGTCGATCACGGGACGCATGAAGTTGGTGGTGAGGCTGACGGTCGTCATCGGGCGGAAATTGCCCAGGGCGTTCGCGATGGCGACGATCATCGCCGTGTCCGCCGCGGACATCAGCACCTGCCCGCACACCACGCCGCCGGCGTGGCGAAGGCTTTCGCTGAAAGGCAGACGCAGTGTCACGCCATCGGCATCGACGGCTTCGGCACGCAGGCCAAGCTCACGCACCCAGGGGGCCAGCACGCGTTCGAGCGTGGCGTCGATGTCGGCTAGCGTGAAAGTGGATTCGGGCACGGTCCGTGTCTCCTCGGCGCACGATGTTGTTTGCGCCAATGATACAGGGGGCCGAAGCCCCCTGCCCAAACCCGCCGGGCCGCCCCGAAGGGCGGAACCTGGGATTTATGCCGCGTTGTCCGCTTCCGCGCGTGCGGTCGTGCGGCTGGCGTGCCAGCGCAGCAGACGCGGGAGCACCACCACCGCCACGGTCATGGCCAGGATGGTTGCCGAGATCGGCTGCTTGATGAACAGGCTCCAGTCGCCCTGACCGATCGACAGCGCATTGCGAAGCTGCTTCTCGGCCATCGGCCCCAGAATCAGGCCGACAATGACCGGCGCGGTCGGGAAATCGAAGCGGCGCATCGCCATGCCGAGCAGGCCGATCACGAACAGCAGCAGCAGATCGAACCACGACTGGCGAATGCCATACGCACCCAGGCCGGCGAAGATCAGAATGCCACCGTACAGCAGCGGCGTCGGCACGCGCAGCATGCGCACCCACAGGCCGATTGCCGGCAGGTTCAGCACCAGCAGCATCACGTTGCCGATATACAGCGAAGCGAGCAGGCCCCACACCAGATCGCCCGAGGTCTGGAACAGCATCGGACCCGGTTGCAGGTTGTAGTTCTGGAACGCCGCCAGCAGGATTGCCGTGGTGTTCGAAGTCGGGATGCCCAGCGTCAGCAGCGGGGCCAGCGTGGCGGTCACGGCGGCGTTGTTGGCGGCCTCGGGGCCAGCCACGCCTTCGATCGCACCAACGCGGCCGAACTCGTCCTTGTGGTCGGACAGCTTCTTCTCGGCGGCATACGACAGGAACGTCGGAATCTCCGCGCCGCCGGCAGGAATCAGGCCGAACGGGAAGCCGATAACCGTGCCGCGAATCCAGGCCGGCACCGAGCGCTTCCAGTCCGACTTGTTCATGTGGACCGAGCTCAGTTTATTGAACGAGCCTTCGGGCTGCGGGAAGAAGGCGTTGAATAGCGCCTCACCCACCGCAAACAGGCCCACGGCCACCACGACGATGTCGATACCATCGTAGAGTTCCTGCACGTCCATCGAATAGCGTGTCTGGCCGGACAGCGAATCCATGCCGATCAGGCCGATACCAAGACCCAGGAACAGGCTGGTCATGCCGCGCAGCAGCGACGAACCGAGCACGGCCGAAACGGTCGTGAAGGCCAGCAGCATGATCATGAAGTACTCGCCCGGGCCAAACTGCAGCGCCACGTCGGCAGCCACCGGCGCGAACATCGACAGCAGCACCGTGGCGATCGTGCCGGCCACGAAGGAACCGATCGCGGCCGTGGCCAGCGCGGGGCCCGCACGGCCGTTCTTGGCCATCAGGTTGCCTTCCATCGCGGTGACCATCGTGGACGACTCGCCCGGCGTGTTCATCAGGATCGAGGTCGTCGAGCCACCGTACATCGCGCCGTAGTAGATGCCGGCGAACATGATCAGCGCGGCGGTCGGTTCCACCTTCGCGGTCAGCGGCAGCAGCATCGCCACGGTCAGCGCCGGGCCGATGCCCGGCAGCACGCCGATCGCGGTGCCCAGGAAGCAGCCCACCAGGGCCCACATCAGGTTAAGCGGCGTGATGGCCACGGCAAAGCCGTGCATCAACTGGTTCAGGGTATCCATGTTTCGTTCCTCCCGTTGGGGTGCGGGCTCAGAAGCCCGCTACCGGCAGCAGCGGCAGGTTGATGCCGAGCAAGAATTCGAACAGCGCCCACATCGGCACCGTGATGAGCAGGCCGATCAGCGCATCACGCACGATACGGCGGCTGCCATAGCCACGCGCCACGCACACCATCATCAGCGTCGACGAAAACACGAAGCCCAGCGTGCCGATCAGCGCCATGTTGGCCACCAGCCCCAACGCCACCCACAGGAAGCCCTTGAAGTTGTGCGGCGCCGACGGCAGTTCGGCATCCTCTTCGGGCATGTTGCGGAAGCCGCCGCGCACGCCTTGCCACGTCAGCAGCGCGCCGCACACCGCCAGGCCGATGGCCACCAGCGTGGGGACGAAGCGCGGCGACAGGCCGGCATAGCCTTCATCGCCGGAAATACCCGGCAATCCGGCAAAGAAGAAGGCGGACACCGCCAGGATGGCGACGCCGATGGAGACGTGGGATGGTTTCATGATGGGGCTCTCGGATGGTCCTGCCACCCGCACGGTCACGGGGCCCGGTGACGATATGGTTTGTTTTTTCGGTGCATCGCAGGTGGCGGCACCGGGCCCCGTGCCGCTCTCCGCACCGCCGGACATGACGGTCGGCGGCCGGGCGGGAACGACAGGGTGAAACGAACTTCCGCGTGCTTGCTGGTCGTCGGGGACCGCGGCTTGCGCGCCGGGCCCCTGTGGAGCGGTCTTACTTGGCGACGCCGAGTTCGCGCAGCGTGCCACCCAGGCGGGCGGATTCCGCGTCGACGAACTTGCCGAACTCGTCGCCGGTCAGCAGGAACGGCGTCCAGTCGTTCTTCTGCAGCGCGTCCTTCCAGACCGGGTTCTCGGTGCCCTTGACCACGGCGTCGATCATCGCCTTGCGCTGTTCGGCCGAGATGCCAGGCGCGCCATAAACACCGCGCCAGTTGTAGATCTCGACGTTGATGCCTTGCTCCTTGAGCGTCGGGATATCGGCGGTGCGATCCTTCGACGTCACGGCCAGCGCGCGCATCTTGCCGGTCTTGATGAACGGCAGGAACTCGGACACGCCAGCGATACCGACGGTCACGTGACCGCCCAGGATCGATGCCGAGGCTTCACCACCGCCCTGGAACGGCACATAGTTGATCTTCTTCGGGTCCACGCCAGCTTCCTTGGCGATCAGGCCAGCCAGGATGTGGTCGATCGAACCCTTCGAACCGCCGCCCCAGCTCACGCTGCCCGGATTGGCCTTCAGCTGCGTGGTCAGGTCCTTGATCGACTTGATCGGCGAGCTGGCCGGCACCGTCAGCACCATCGTGTCCGCGAACAGGCGCGCGATCGGCGTGGCGTTCTTCAGGGTCACCGGCGGGTGGTTCGTCTCGATCGCGCCGACCATCACGGCGCCGGTCACGATCAGCGCGTTCGGGTTGCCCTTGTCGGTGTTGACGAACTGGGTCAGGCCGATGGTGCCGCCCGCGCCGCCCTTGTTGTCATAGGAGGCGCTCTTGGCTGCGCCAGCTGCCACCATTGCCGCGCCGATGGTGCGGCCGGTCTGGTCGAAACCGCCACCGGGGTTGGCGCCAATCATGACCTTGAGGGAGTCCACGGCGTAGGCCGGAGCGGCCACCACGGCGGCGGCCAGCGTCGCGGAGGCGACGAAGGCGTGCGTGAAACGGGCGAACGAGCGATTCATCAATGCTGTCTCCTGTCTTTATTGGAATGTTGTGGTTGTACTGAGAGAACGGCCACGATGTATTTGGCCAGACTGCCGAAGGCATGGACATCGGCGATCATGGCCCGAATTCTAGATGGCCGAAACTGTCAAATGCCTGTCAAAACGTCAGCAAATGTGTTGGGGTTTACGTGGTGTTGTTTGCTTTGTCTGCCGTCGCAGGTCGTTGCCGCTGTCGCATTTCGGCATCGCCGGCTGGGGGGGAAATCTGATCTAAACATCTTTGACTTGGCGGCCGACATACATCTCACTACGATGGATTTCAGTTGCCTGCCGCACGGACGGAGCAATGACAAGAACAATCCGGACCGACGCACAACGATGCGAATCGGCCAACAAAACAGAAGTTTCAATGGGTGTCACTGGGGTCAAGATGGATACGATAATCAAGGCGTCGGACGGCTGGGTGCCGGAACTCGGCGCGGCAAGCGATCGCGGCCTGTGGAAAAGCACCATGGCGGCGGCCAACCAGGCACTGGAAGCGGCCAAGGGCATGCAGGCGGCCGTCAGCCAGTCGCTCAAGCTCCAGCGCAAGATCACCGCGCTGCGTGACGAACTGCACCGCATGGAAGCCGAACGCGATCTCTATCGCGACCTGCATTCCCGCACGGTCGACGAACTCAATCACACGCTCGACCTGAGCCCCGACGAATGGCAGCGCCTGCGCGCGGAAAACGAGACGCTGCAGATCCGCCATCGCGCCTACAAGCTGCTGGTGCAGCACTACGCGCGCAACGGCCTGGCGATTGAACCCGCAGTCTTCGCCGAGCAACGCAGCCGCGTTCAGCAACACATCCTGTTTCAGCGTCGCAAAGGGATTCCGGTGTCGGTCATCACTGCCGACGACATCGCGTTTCTCGTGCGCTGAGTTGAAATGCGCCATGGATTTGCGCGGGGCGCACTTGCCGTATCCCCGCGCAAGGAGCTGGTCATGAATTGCCTTGTCGCTGCATCGATGGCACCGCTGCACTACCGGCCGGCGCATCCGGCGCATCCGTCGCGCATACCCGATTACGCCCCGCTTCCTTGGCGACATAGAGCCGGCGGTCGGCCACTGCCAGCATGGCGTCGAGTGTCTGGCATCCGTCGGTCCCGGCTTCTGCAACACCAATAGACACGGTGAAGCGGATGCGTCCGTCGCCCGCGTCGGGGTGCGGCGCGTCGGGTGCCGCCTCGACGGACGCGGCTTCCACGGCCAGGCGCAGGCGCTCGGCCGCCGCCACGGCTTCATCCGACGAGGCACCCGGGAGCAGTACCGCGAATTCCTCGCCGCCAAGGCGGGCTGGAAAATCGATCTCGCGCAAGTGCTTGCGCATCAGGTCCGCCATCGCCATGAGCACGCAATCGCCGCTGGCGTGGCCCCATTTGTCGTTCACGCGCTTGAAGAAGTCAATGTCGAGCATCAGCATGGCCAGCGGCGTGCCATCGCGCTGCCGGCGGGCCGTCTCCTTTTTGAACTGTTCGCTAAAGCGGCGCCGGTTGGCCAGTTGCGTCAAGGGATCGGTCTCGGCCATCTGCTGGAGTTTCCTGCCGGCGGCCAGATAGTGGTCAAACAGCAGTGTCACCACACGCAGCGTGACATACATCAGCACAGGCAGCAGGAACCAGATCGTCAGCAATGGCAAGCTGAGGCGCCGGGCCACCGTCGCATAGACATCGTATTCGTCGAGCGTGTCCACCATTAGCCAGTTTCCGGCACTGCCCACGCGCTGGAAGTACACATACTGGCCGTTGACGTGCCGCATACCCGTGCCTTGCGAGATGAGGTCCGACACCGCCGTATTGCGCAGGTCCCCGGCGAAATCGTCGGGCCAGCGCAGATTGGTCTTGCCTCCGGTCTGACTCGAGACGATGACATTGCCGTTGCGGTCCAGCAGGTAGCGATGAGACCCCAGGATCTCCGGCAAGCCAATCAGGTCACGCAGACGGCGAATCTCCAGGTCCACGGCCACGACGCCACGGAAGCGTTTGGCGACGTAGACCGGCACGCTCAGTGTGGTGCGCAGTTGCGTGCTTTCGAATTGCGTGTAGACCTGCGCCCAGCGCATTTCGTGGCTGGGATCGCGATCGGGAAGCAGGCTGCGGTAATAGTCGATCCCGCTGAAGCGTTTGATCAGGGCAGGAGCCCTGTCCGGTGGCAACGCGGGATATGTCACGTAAAAGCCGTTACTCGAGATGAACGTCACCGTGCCATCGGGACGGTCGCTGCGCTGGCTGACGCCCAGCACATGGCTGAGCTGACGCGCGGCCTGCAGATCCGCCCGCAGGTCCTCGTCGCGGCGTTCGAAACCTTGCAGTCCTTTCAGGGTCTGGGGCGACACCCCCACGATCGGCGCGTCGCCAAGCGGTACCTGCAATTCCCAGACAGGTTCATTGCGTGCCGCATAGGCACGTTCGACATCGCCGTCAGTAGACGCTTTCGTACCCTGCTGGAGTTCGAGAAGCTGCTGCGCGTAATCGCGCACGAACGATAGCTTGAACCGTTCCGCATTGATAACCGCTTCCGCGCCAAGTGCGCGCAGCGCCAGGTCGTGTTGATGCAGGATCAGGACGCGCTCGCGCAGCAGGTACAGGTCGCGCATCGCCACGACAAGCATCAGCAGCATCGCCAGGCCAAATCCCACCACCACCACGCGCTGCGGATATATCAGTGCCGCACGCGGCAGCCAGCGCGGCCGCGGAAGCAGTTTGTGCCATGCCATTGGACGTCTCCGGCAAGCCCGCTTCTTGCGGGTACTGCGACGACGGATTCAGGAATGATGGTACCGATATGCTGGCACAGTGTAGAGCACACGACGACGTCTGGTGCATGGGAGACGAGCGTCTTCCGTCTGATTCAACCGCGGTCAGGTGCTTGCAGGCTCGGTTCGGAAATAGAGCAGGGCGACGGCCGGCAAGGCGAAGCCGATCCAGCTCGCCAGCGGCCAGCCGGCACGCGCATAGGCCCATGCGCCAACCGACGAGCCGATCGCGCCGCCGACGAAGAAGATGGCCATGTAGAGCCCATTCAGGCGGCTGCGATGCTCCGCGGACAAAGAGAAGATCGCGCGCTGCCCGATCACCAGGTTGGCCGACACGGCAAAGTCGAGCACGACGGCCGCGACGGTCAAGGCCACCAGTGACATGAGCGAACCTTCGACGCCGATGCGGCTCAGCAGGAAAGAGCCGGCGCCCAGCGCCAGTGCGATGGCGGTCATCTGGCGGCTGTGGCCACGATCGGCATAGCGGCCGGCCATCGGCGCGGCAATCGCGCCGGCCACGCCCACGAGCGCGAACACGGCGATGCCGGTCTGGGACATGTGGAAGGCGGGCCCGGCCAGGTACAGCGGCGTGGTGGTCCAGAACAGGCTGAATACACCGAACATGCTCGCCTGGTACATCGCGCGCCGCCGCAGCACCGGCTGCGTGCGCAACAGGTGCCCCATCGAGCCAAGCATCTCGACATAGTTCACGCCGGGCGCCGGCTGGCGCTGCGGCAGCTTGCGCGACAGCACCACGCCAAGCAGCACCATGGCCACGGCCGACGCCGCGAAGATCGTATGCCAGCCGAACAGGTCCGCCACCAGGCTCGATACCGGGCGGGCCAGCATGATGCCCATCAGCAGGCCGCTGGTCACGTTGCCGACGGCCCGGCCGCGCGCATGTTCGGGGGCGAGGTGTGCCGCGAACGGCACCAGTACCTGCACCGCCACCGAGCACAAGCCTATTGCGCAACCGGCGATCAGGAACACGCTCGCGTGGGTAGCGAGCGCTGCCGCGACCAATGCCACCGCGCAGCCGGCGATCAGCGTCAGTACAAGCTTGCGGTTCTCGACGATATCGCCCAAGGGCACCAGCAGCAGCAGGCCCACGCAATAGCCGATCTGGATCAGCGTGACGATCAGGCCGGCGATCTCGGGAGAAAGCTGGAGCGCCCGCGCGATCGGACCGACCAGTGGCTGGGCGTAGTAGAGATTGGCGACGATCATGCCGCACGCGGTGGCCAGGAGGGGAGTGATCCAGGCAGCAGGGGCGTCGGCGCGTTGGGCGGTGGCGGATGTCATGGCCGCCGATTCTACCGGGACATAGATAGGCCCGTATGACACAGGGGATTCAAACCCGCTTCAACGGAAAACAGGGGAATCCGGCTCGGCGTCGAAGCGCAATTCCTCCTGGACCGGCGCGGGGTCATCGCCCTGATCGGCGGCCGGGATCAACGCGCTGACGCGTACGCCGAGCAGCCGGATGCGTCGTTCCAGCGGGATACGTTTGAGGCACTCGGTAGCGCCATGCCGGATCGTCGCGCCGTCCGCGGTGTGCGCGGTCAGCGTCAGGTCGCGCGTGACGGTGTGGAAGTCGTCGAAACGCAGCTTGATGCCGACGGTGCGCCCCACATAGCCCTTGCGCCGCAGATCTTCGGCCACGCGCATGCAAAGCCGGGTGAATTGCTCGGACAGTACGGGACGATCGCTGCGCGGATGCAGATCACGCTCGAACGTGGTTTCGCGGCTCATCGACTTGGGTTCGGAGCTGACCACGACCTGCCGCTCGTCGCGCCCATTCGCCACTTCGGCCAGCCAGCTTGCGTAATTGCGGCCGAAATGGGCCTGCAGCAGCGCGGTGTCGGCCTCCGCCAATTGCCCCACGGTCTCGATGCCGATCGCCGCCAGCTTTTCCGCCGCCTTGGGGCCGATGCCATTGACCTTGCGGGCCGCCAGCGGCCAGATTCGTGTCGGGATATCGGCCGGCGTCAGGATCGTCAAGCCGTCGGGCTTGTCGAGTTCGGAACCGATCTTGGCCAGCAGCTTGTTTGGCGCCACGCAGATCGAACAGGTCAGCCCGGTGGCCGCGTTCACGGCTGCCTTGATGCGGGCCGCCACATCGCGCGCCTCGCCATCAACATCAGTCAGATCGATATATATCTCGTCGATTCCGCGATCTTCTATTTGTTCGGTGAATGATCTGACTGCAGCCTTGAACAACCCGGAGTAACGCCGGTAGGCGTCGAAGTCGGTCGGCAACAGGATTGCGTCGGGTGCGAGCTTGGCAGCCTTCATCATCCCCATGGCGGAGAACACGCCAAGCGCGCGGGCCTCGTAGGTGGACGTGGTCACGACGCCGCGTCCGGCGTAATCGCGCAGACGCGCATAACGGCGTGTGCCGTCGGGCAGGACCTCGGGCACGGCGTTGCGACCGCCCCCGATCACGACGGCCTGGCCGCGCAAATCCGGGTAGCGCAACAGTTCGACGGACGCATAGAAGGCATCCATGTCGAGATGGGCGATGCGCCGTGCGGATAAGGACATGGACGAAAGGGAGAATCGAGCACTGTATAAACGTACAGTATAGTGCCGCGCCCGGATTTTGCGGAGGGCCTGTCAGCGGCCTCTCTCGCAAACCATCAATTTAATAGATTTAAGTTCATGTACTTTCACCGACTTCATTCTTAACGCTAATAGTTTTCCGCTGCAGCAGCTTGCTGACAAGCAGGCCTTCGGCCGCGTAGATGGCCAGCGATACCCAGATCAGCGCATAGCCAATCTGCTTTTGCGGCGGAAACGGCTCGTGATATAGCCAGATGCCGAGCGCCAGTTGCAGTGTCGGGCCGGCGTACTGCAGCAGCCCGAGCAGCGACAGCGGAATGCGCCGTGCGCCTGCCGCGAAGAACAGCAGCGGCACGGCGGTAATCGGACCGGCCATCACCAGCAGCACCTGCGTACCCGGTGCTGCGGCGCGCGTGGTGTCCTGACCCGTCAGAAACAGAAAGGCGAGCGTGGCGGCGGCAAACGGAAACAGCAGTAGTGTTTCCAGCGACAGCCCTTCCAGCGCCCCCAGGGCACCGGTCTTGCGCAACAGTCCATAGCCGCCGAACGATGCCGCCAGACCGAGCGCGATCCACGGCAACTGCCCAGCCGTCACCGTGAGCCAGATCACCCCGGCCGCGGCAATCGCGATCGATAGCCATTGCACGGGGCGCAGCCGCTCGTGCAGCAGCAACACGCCAAGCAGCACGCTGAACAGGGGATTGATGAAGTAGCCCAGGCTGGCGTCGACCACCCGATCGGCGGAAACGGCCCAGATATAAAGGAACCAGTTGCAGCAGAGCAGGGCCGCGCTGGCTCCGAAATTGAGCACCAGGCGTGGATTGGCCGCCACCTCGCGAAGCCAGCCGAAATGCCGGCGCCACAGCAGGATCGCCCCAAGAAACACGAGCGACCACACCATGCGATGCAGCAGGATTTCCAGCGACGCAACGCCGTGCAGGGATTTGATGTAGAGGGGCAGCAGGCCCCAGATGATGTACGCGAGCAGCGCGTAGAAGATGCCTAGTTGCATGGGGAAATGTCCCGGGTAGATGTCCGGTTGTGGGCGGATTCTACCGGGGCGGGAGCAAGCGCGTGTGAGCGCCTTGCGGGCGTGGCTAGCGGATAAAGTGCGGGCCCTCTCCACTCGCCCCTCTCCGCGCGGGAGAGGGGCGTTTGTTACTTACAGCTTGCGGGCGAAGCTGAACTGCGAGAATGCCTGCTCGGCCACGTTGAACCACGCGGCTTCGTTGTTACGGAACACGCGCCAGTCGTCGAAGATCTTCTTGAACGACGGGTTCTTGGCGCTTTCGTCCGCGTAGGCTTCCTGGGTGGCCTTGAAGCAGGCTTCCATGATTTCCTTCGAGAACGGACGCAGCTTCACGCCGTTTTCCAGCAGACGGGCCAGCGCCTGCGGGTTCACGGTGTCGTACTTCGCCATCATGTTCGTATGGGCCTCGATGGTGGCCGTTTCGAGCGCGCGCTTGTACAGTGCGGGCAGCTTCTCGAACTCGGGTGCCGACGCATAGAACGAGAGCTGAGCGCTGCCTTCCCACCAGCCCGGGTAGTAGTAGTACGGCGCCACCTTGTAGAAGCCGAGCTTCTCGTCGTCGTACGGGCCCACCCATTCGGCTGCGTCGATCGTGCCCTTTTCCAGCGCCGGGTAGATATCGCCACCGGCGATCTGCTGCGGCACCACGCCCAGGCGCGACAGCACCACGCCAGCAAACCCGGCGATGCGGTACTTCAGACCCTGCAGATCCGACACGCTCTTGATTTCCTTGCGGAACCAGCCACCCATCTGCGCATTGGTGTTGCCGCCCAGGAAGTTGACGACGTTGTATTCCTTGAAGAACTCGCGCATCAGCTTCATGCCGTTACCCTGCAGCATCCAGGCGTTCTGCTGGCGCGCGGTCAGGCCGAACGGAATCGTCGTATCGAAGCACAGCGTCGGGTTCTTGCCGAAGTAGTAGTAGCCGGCGGTATGGCCGATCTGCACGGTCTGGTTCTGCACGGCGTCCAGCACCTGCAGGCCCGGCACGATTTCACCTGCGGCAAATACCTTGATGTTGAACTTGCCGTCCGTCAGTTCCTTCACACGTTGCGCCAGCAGTTCGCCGCCGCCATAGATGGTGTCCAGCGACTTCGGAAAGCTCGAAGCCATCCGCCATTCCACTGCCGGGTTGCTGCCGATGACAGCAGGGGCGGCTGGGGCGCTGGCCGATGCTGCCGGCGCGGCGGGCTTTTCTTCCTTGCCGCAGGCGGCGAGCGCTCCGGTGGCGGCCACGGCGGACGCTTTCAACAGGAAGGAACGACGTTCCATGGACATCTCCTCGTTATTGATATGTATGTATGCAGAACTGTCGGGAATCCGGATGTGTTGTCGGAAAGACAGGCCGGTCGATTATAGCGGTGGCGTTTTGGGCACGGAGCCCCATCAGAATGGGGGTTTTCGCTAGGAATTCGCACTTCTGCAACGGATAACGGGCATGTTCGGAAATGATGCACGGGGCATGGCCGGATCGTCCCGCAGCCTTTCGTAATGTGAAAAGCTGGGCATTTCGGCGGATTTTGTAACCCACCTTGTAGTCCAACAGTTCACCTGATAAAACCTGAGCCCTTGTTCCGGTGTTCGTACCAAACCGGTTTCGTCGTTGCCATGCTGCGTCCTGCTTTGCGCCCCCATCGTCTGCTTGCCCGTCGTCGCCTCACGTTTGCCGTACTGGCCGCGTGGGGACTGGGTGCGTGCGCGCATACCGGCAGTTCCGTCACCCCGCCACCGTTCATCGCGGAGAGCACGGTGCCGCCCGCTGCCTCGGTGATGGCGTCCCTGGAGCCAGCGGCGGCAGTTCCTGAATCAGTTGCCGCACCGGCAGCTTCGGCACCTTCAGCCGATCCGCTTGGCGACCTGATCCTGTCGTCCGCACCGACGGATGCGGCAGCCAAGCCCGCCGAGGCGGCCAGTTCGCCCGAGGCCACGCCGCCCGCTAACGGGGCAACTTCCCCGGAAGCTGCAACGCCCGCTGATAGCGCGAAGCCCGTCGAAGCGACGAATGCCGTCGATCCGGATTTTGTCGGCCCGCCCGACTCGCTGGCGCCGCCGCCACCACCTCCGCCGCCGCTCGTCCTGTTCCCGCACCGCCTGGGAGAGTTCCCCGCGCAGGCCGCTGCGCCGCAAGGGGAAGGGACCGGCGACCCTGCATCCGCGCAAACCCCTTCCGACGCCCCGCCGGTCCTGCGCTCGCAGTTGCCGGCAGGCGATCTGGCCGGGGATTCGGTCTGGCAGCTCGGCTACAGCGGCCGTGCGGCCGTGGAGGACCGGTCAGGCCTGCAGCACGCCTGCACCGCCGGTGGCACGCCTTCGGCCGGCTTTGGCAAGGGGCTTGCCTGCACCAGCTCGGGCGAGGTCAAGATTCGCGAGTCTCTGGTGGATATGGGAGGCGGCACGCAGGTCCAGCTCGTCGCGCAGGCCAAGGGCACCGATACGACATCGGTCAACGGCAATGCCGCGGCGGTGGACCCTTACGCGCTGGTGCAGAACTTCTATACCTCCGTCAGTGGCCTCTCGGGAACACCCATGCTGCAGGAAGCCAGCGTCTGGGCTGGCCGCCGCGACAGCAATCCATTCCTGATGTCGTCGGGCCTGCTGCCACCGAGTTCGCCATCGATGCGTTTCGGCGTCGACAACGCCAAATTGGGCGACTTCGGACTGAGTTATCAATACACCGCACGTAACGAACTAAATGGCGCCAAGCTGCCCAGCTATCACACAGTCCGATCGGCACCGATCGGCACCAATGACAAGGGTTCGGTCCAGGTAGGCTTCACCCGCGTGGAAGCCATGCAGGAAATCGAGAATTCGGGCGGCGCATGGTGGGCATCGGCCATGCACGAGCAGAAGGGCGTGCTCTATGGCACCAATCGGCTTGGCCTGCAGTATGGACAGGGGTCGCGCGTGGCCATGACCGGCTATTCGGGCATGGGCAACGATCTGTCACGCGTCCGCGTGTCCGATTCGGTGGAATGGAAGAGCCGGACAGGCCTGGCGGGTTCGGTGGAGTCCAGCCTGCAGCTCGATCATTCCGGCGTTGGCACGCTGCAATGGGCCGCCACGCGCGTCCGGCCAGCATTCGTCGCCAACGACCAGTTCCGGCTGACGTTCGAGGTCGCGCACGACCAGATCTCGTCGGGGTTTGGCGTTGGCGGGCAGCGCACGGCGTTCACCGTGGCACCGACACTTACGCTCGGCAAATCGGCCGGCAACGCCAACCTGCGTGCGTTCTATACCTACAGCCGTGCCAATGATGTGGATGGCATCACCTTCGCCTCGCCAGCCGATGCCTGGGCATCCCAGACATCCGGCTCGATCTTCGGCGTCCAGCTCAATCGGCGCTGGTAAGCTCCGTGCGGCCTTGCCAGCGTTGGGCTGGCGGGTTTGAGACCGCTGCCATGGGTGCAGGGCAGAGCCACTGGAACAGCAACGCGGCATTCGTTGCACCACATATCTGCGCAAAAATAAACATCGGAACATCAATCCCACGAATACCTGTAAAGGTATCGGTCAGCGCGCAGGCAATTGTCAGCGCCGGATTGGCGAATGACGTGGACGATGTGAACCAGTATCCGGCGGTGATATAGCCCGCCACGACAAATGGCACGAGTCCCGGCCGATGGCGGCTGGTGGCCAGACCCAGCCCAATCAGCCCGAACGTCGCCAGAAATTCGCTCCACCACATGGGCGGACCCGTGCGCGCCTGTGTGGCCGCGGCCAGCAGCGGCAGACCGAACATGGCGTGCGCGGCCATCACGCCGAACACCGCGCCGGACAACTGCGCCAGCACGTAACCAAGCGCTTCGCGCGGCGACAGATTGCCCTGGATCAGGTTCGACAGAGTGACCACCGGATTGAAATGACCGCCTGACACGGGGCCAAGCGACACCAGCAGCGCTACAAGTCCGGCACCAGTGGCCAGGGCATTGCAGAGCAGGGCGAGCGCGGTATCTCCAGCGGCAAGCCGCTCGGCACGAATGCCGGACCCCACTACGATCGCAATCAGCAAGGCCGTACCCAGTCCTTCGGCAACGAGCCGGCGCGCGGTCGTCGGGGTACGCATCGTGGGGGTGGTGTCTGGCATGGCGCGGGCTGAATCGTGGGGGAACTGCGACCGCGCAGTGTTCCGCGCGGGAGCAAACCCCGTCAATGCCGCGTCAGGATGTAGTGAACGAACTACCGGTATCGAATGGTAGGCGTCAAACTATTCCCACAATAAATCAAACCAATCGACAAACAACAAAATTCATCCATCCCGCTTATGGAAAAGAGTCGTGCGGGCTGATGGATTGCAAGCACTAATTGTAGTGTTATTTTTCGTACGAATGATCGAAGATAAAATTTATCATCGACCATCTATACTAATTATTAAAAGCAGCTACTGCAGGTTGTTGCGCATCAGGAGCAGCCACGGCATGTGCGAATTCGTGAAGCCGTCGAGCTGGCCAGCATCGTTCATGTCGATCACGTCCATCGACACCGACTGCTGGACGTTGCCGCCAATCGCCTTGACCACGCGCGCGGCGGGGTCCACTTCGACCACGATGTCGCAATGCATCGGCGTGGTACCGAAACCGATCTCCGCCGCGCTGGAGATGTACTTGTCGCGTCCGCGGGCGGCGCAAATGACGTCGCCCGGCCTCGGTACCGCCGGCATCGGCTCGATATGGAAGGCAGGGTGGGGCAGGATGCCATCGCGTGCATCCACCACATACATCGAATGTGACTGGCCGGTCAGGAACTGGTCATTGTCGAGTCCCGCCTTGCGCATCACCCACGAAATGAACACGGCCGACCACGCCCAGGCGCCCTGGGTGATCTGACGGCAATTCGGCGCCTCACCGACGATGCCCCAGTACCCCTGTGCCATCTGGCAGCCCCGGGGCGTGGCTTCCATGCCGGTGCCATCGGGAAAGCGCACGCAGTCCGCTTCCCGGCCGTTCTCGTCATTCTCGGTATCCGCCGACGCCTGGCTGCTGACATCACCGCCGTCCGATGCCTTTTCGGGTCCGGCAATCACCGGAGCGGGCAGCGGACTCTGTGTGACGCAGGCGCTGTCGTCACGCCCGATGTGCACGACCTGCTGCCCCCATTTGCGCCATTCCTGCATGGCTATATCGACAATGCGCTCCCGCGGCGTTGCGCCAGGCGGCGTGGTCACCTGCTGATAGTCGGGGAGCGGCACGGCCTGCGGACGAGCCGTTTTCGGAGGCGTCGTGGTACAGCCGCAAAGCACGGCGAGGGCAACTGCCGCCGTCAGTCTCTGCGCCATGGCCTGTGGAGAAGCCTGTGGAGCCTTGTGTGGAAAGCGCTGTGAATAACGCTGTGGAAATCTGCGCAGCAGCAAGCGGGGCAGCATGTCGGGTCCATGCGTCGCGACATCCCGCAATGCCTTGATCAGACAAGGCTGGATGGCATTTTTCAGGGATTTTCGGCCATCACGAAAGTGGCGATGCCGACTGTGAGATTCTACCCGCGGCGTCGCGGGAAATCCTTTGTGGATAACGTCCCCCGCCTGGCGCGCACCTGCGCCAGTTCTGGCGTCTGGCGGCGGCACGGCGGGGTCATGCGATACGGGCTGGAGACGCCCGCAGGCATTACTGGTTGACTGCGTCCTTGAACTTCTGACCGGCCTTGAACTTCACGGTCTTTGCAGCTTCCACCTTGATCTCTTCGCCGGTACGCGGGTTACGCGCCATGCGTTCGCCACGTTCGCCCTTGCTGAAGGTGCCGAAGCCGATCAGGCTCAGGGTCTCACCCTTGGCCACGGCGTCCATGATGGCGCCCAGGGTCACGTTAAGGGCTTGCTCGGCCTTCGCCTTGGTCAGACCGTCCACGCCTGCTGCAATTGCGTCGATCAGTTCAGTTTTCGTCATGCTTCACTCCGTATCGAGTTGAAAAAACACCAGCGTCCAAGCCCGCGACCTCACCCTGGAAGCCGCTCTGGCAAAGACGCCGCGGGCCACATCATACCGTGTCGGGCAAAGTGCACCGGAAACAAGATTGTTACCGGTTACGTTTGCACGGCCGCGTCAGCAAAGGGATGGCGGGGATTGGAGACGTTCTGGAAGCCCTGTGAGCGCGTATACGGCGTATACGGGCACAGAGGCTCCTGGCCCCTCCTGGAGGCTGCCAGGGACGTATACGGCCCTTTGAGCGCGTCCTGGGGCGTATACGTTGCCTGGGAGGCGTAGCGGAGGGTTGGGAGAGGTTCAGGGGCCTGCTGGGCACCCTGCCTGTTTTTTGATCGGCCTTCTGAATGCCGGATTCGGGTCGTTGGGCTGCGATGTCTGGAGGTATACGTCTCGACGGCGCAGCTCATGCGTATGGTTTACATCTTCTTTTCATGTATACAGATAGTAGTAGTAGGTAAACTGCGCCCGATTCTGTGGATAACCGCGTATACATCAAGCGAATCAAGCGTTTACGTATACCAAAACCACAGGGATGAACGGCCGGGCGACGTGGATGACTCAGTCATTCGCATGAGGCAGTGCGCGTATACGCACCGAGTTGTTCCAGCGCCGTCCCCATGTCAGCCCCAGTAAACCCACACCAAACGCGCGCGCTTATCCACAGAAATAGCCTTGGTTATCCACATTGGTGGCGGCGAGGTATACGTCCGTCGTGCGTATACCTGAGTGGGCAGCACGGGTATCATCCGGTTCGCGCCGGACTGGACCGGCCGCCATCGCCACGGGAATCAGCACATGTCGGACAAGGGCACGGACACCAAAGATAAAGAGAAGAAGGCGGGAAAGAAGAAGACCGCCAGTGATCGCATCGAGGTGCGCCAGTCGGGCGTGCATGGCAAGGGCGTTTACGCGATCGGCCAAATCGCCGAAGGTGAGCGCGTGATCGAGTACAAGGGCGAGCACATCTCCTGGAAGGAAGCGCTCAAGCGCCATCCGCACGATCCGAACGACCCGAATCACACCTTCTATTTCAGTCTGGACGACGGCGACGTGATCGACGCCAAGTTCGGCGGAAACCGTGCGCGCTGGATCAATCACGCCTGCGATCCGAACTGCGAGGCGCGCGAGAAGAAGGGGCGCGTGTTCATCCACGCGCTGCGCGATATCGAGCCGGGCGAGGAACTGTTCTACGACTACGGCCTGGTGATCGACGCGCGCTACACAAAGAAGCTCAAGCAGGAATACGAGTGCCGCTGCGGCAGCCCCAAGTGCCGTGGCACGATGCTGGCGCCGAAGGACAAGAAGTAAGGCGATCGGGGCGCAAGGCCCTCGCGTGATGCATCAGGCTGCGGTGCCGGGGGCTTCGCACGGAATCCGGATCACGAAACGCATGGTCGGCGGGCGCCCCGGCTGCTCGCCCGTCGCCTCGTCGCTCTCCTCGTCGATCTTCTCGGATCCGACTGCCAATGCCGTCCGTGAGCCAGCAGGCGCCGGCACGTCCTCGATCCGGATCGTGCCCTGGTGCAGTGTCACGATTTCATGCACGATGGCCAGCCCGAGGCCGGCGCCACTCGGCGCGGCCTGGGCCGGTTGCGCGCCCGGCGTGTGATCGCCACGGAAGAAGCGCTTGAACACTTCCTCGCGGCGTGTCGCAGGAATGCCGGGCCCGTTGTCTTCGATCATCACCACGGCCATGCCGCGATGACCCAAGGTCTCGCCGCCGGCACGCACCGTGATCCGCCCGCCGGCAGGCACATACTTCACCGCGTTGTCGATCAGGTTCGATAGCGCCTCGCGCATCAGCAGACGATTGCCACGCACCACGGCCGGCGCGCCGCCGGTGAAGGTGGGGCCGGGCAGCACCTCGAATCCAAGATCCACACGCCTTGCCAGCGCCTGCGGCACCCATTCGGCACCGATCTCGAAGGCCATTTCGGCCAGATCGAAATGCTCGACCGGTCCTAGCCGTTCGAGCGACAACCCCGGTTCGGCGCGGGCCAGCGACAGCAACTGGTTAGACAGGCGCACGGCGCGATCCGCGGCGGTCTGTACCTCCCGCAAGGCCTGGCGGGCCACCTCGAGCGAATCGGCATCAACCGCGCGGTCGGCATGGAGTTTGACGGCGGTCAGCGGCGTGCGGAGCTGGTGGGCGGCATCGGCGATGAACTTGCGCTGGGCGTCGAGCGCGTCGCGCAGCCGGGAGAGCAACGCGTTCAGGGCGCGAATCAGCGGCTCGACTTCGGCGGGCATCTGGGATTCGTCCAGCGCCGCCAGCGAGCGCGCGGTCTGGCGGTTGAGCTTGTCGGTCAGGATCTGCAGCGGCACAAGCTCTTCCTTGAGCACGTGCGACAGGATCAGGCTACCCACCAGCAGCAGCAGGATCAGCGGCACCGACACCGACAGCAGGATCTCGTTGGCTGCAGTTTCCCGCCGGTCGAGGAGTTCGGCTACTTCGATGACGATCGGCCCACGCATCGTGCTGGTCTCACCGCCCGTACCCGCTTCATCGGGGCTGGGTGGCGGCAGGTTGACCGGGAGCCGCACCGCGCGCACCTGCCGGCCGCTGAACCAGGCATAGAACAGCCGGGCGTCATGCAGCGTGGTCTGGCCTGTGCCGTAGCCAAGCCAGGTATCCATCCCGCCGATCAGCCCGTCGGGCCCGTGGATGCGCCAGTAGATCCGGTCGGAGCCTTCGGCTTCCACCAGGGTCTGGGCGATCATCGGGATGTCCTGCTCCAGGCGTGGGCCGGCGATGCGGATCTGCTGGGCGATGTTGTTCGCCACGCCATACAGCGCACGGTCGAATACCTGGGTGGTGTAGTGGGCCGCCAGCCAGTACGACAGCGAACCGCTGGTCAGAACGAGGGCGAACAGCGGCGTGGCCAGCGCGCGCAGCAGGTGGACACGCAGGCTTGGATTCGACGTCGGTTTGGGATTGCCGCCGCCGCGCAGGCGCTTGCCGGTCGCGGTCGTTGCGGGCGTGTCACCGGCTTGCGCCGAGGAGGAAGACGAGCGCGGCCACATGGCGATTCAGGGCATCCCGGGGAATCTGCTTCCCTCAGTGGCCGGCACGAATCTGGAGCAGGTATCCGAAGCCGCGCACGGTGACGATCTCGACGTCGCCATCCTCGAGCTTCTTGCGGACGCGGTGCACGTAGACCTCGATGGCGGTGTCGCCCACGGTGTCGCCGCCTTCACCGGCCGGGTGCGCGAACGTGGCCAGATGGTCCTGCAATTGTGCCTTGCTGACCACGCGGCCCTGTCGCTGCAGCAGCAGTTCGAGCACGGCGAATTCGCGGGGCGACAGTTCCAGCGGGCGGCCATCGACGAACATGCGGCGGTCGTTGCCGGACAGGCGGAGCCTGCCCAGGCGCACATCGCGCTCCGGCGCGGCCTCGCCGTGCTGGCTGCGGCGCAGCAGCACGCGCACGCGTGCCTCCAGCTCGGGCAGTGCGAAGGGCTTGACCAGATAGTCGTCGGCGCCGGCATTCAGGCCGGAAAGCTTGTCCTCGAGCTCATCCCGGGCGGTCAGGATGATGACGGGGGTGGTGCGGTTACGGGCGCGGTAGCGGGCCAGCAGCGTCATGCCGTCGATGCCGGGCAGGCCCAGGTCGAGGATGACGAGATCGTGCTGCTCGCGCAGCAGATGGTCGGTGGCGTAGACACCGTCGTGCACCACGCGCACCTGATGGCCGGCGCGGGACAAACCGGCCTCCACGCCGCTGGCGATTTGACGGTCGTCCTCGATCAGCAGGATACGCATGGGAGCAAGACAACGAGACTCGTAGGAGGGATGCCGCTGATTGTACAGGGACGCCCCGTTGTCTGCCTTTCAGTTGCCCTACAGCGCCTTCCCTGGCGTGTTAGCGCGCCAGACCGGCGGCGGCTTTCTCGATGAACGTGGCCAGGTCGATGTCGCGCCGGGTCAGCCCGTTGGCATCGTGGGTGGACAGGGTGATGTCCACGCGGTTGTACACGTTGAACCACTCGGGGTGATGGTCCACCTTGTCGGCTTGCAGCGCGACGCGCGTCATGAAGCCGAACGCCGCGTTGAAATCGGCGAAGCGGAACGATTTCTGGATGGCGTCACGGTCCTGGACCGGGGTCCAGCCAGGCAGGCCGGCGAGCAGGCTCGCGCGGGCCTCTTGGGAGAGAGGAGTCATGATGGGGGCTCGATCTGAAGAGTAGGGTAAGACGAAGGCCGGCCCGCCCGGGCCGCGAGCGGCCGGGCTTGCCGGCATTGTTTCACAAAGCGGCTGGCGGGATGCGCGCCGCTCAGATGTCGTCGCTGTCGGCCCAGCCTTCGCGGGTGCCGACGTTGATCACGCGATCGCCCTCGACAATATCGCCGGCGCCCAGCGTCGGCAGGGCGCGCAGTTCCGGGTACAGCGCGGTGAAATCGGGGCGCGTAGCGTCGAACAGCTGTTCAAAGCTGTCGATCACGAAGTAGGTCTTCTGGAACGTGTCGATGCGGTAGCGCGTGCGCATGATCCGGTGCAGGTCGAAACCGATGCGGTTCGGGCTGGCCGAATCCAGGCTGTAGATCGACTCGCCCTGGCTGGACAGGATGCCGGCGCCGAAGATGCGCAGGCCGGCGGGCGTGCGGATCAGGCCGAATTCCACGGTGTACCAGTACAGGCGCGCCAGCATGTCGAGCGCGCCGAGCTTGGCCGCCTTGAGGCCGCCCTTGCCGTACGCCTCCATGTAGTCGGCGAAGATCGGGTTGATCAGCAGCGGCACGTGGCCGAACACATCGTGGAAGCAGTCCGGTTCCTGCAGGTAATCAAGCTGCTCGGGCTTGCGCATCCACCAGCTTGCCGGGAAGCGGCGGTTGGCCAGGTGGTCGAAGAACACCTCGTCCGGCACCAGGCCCGGCACGGCCACGACCTGCCAGCCGGTGGCGCGCATCAGCGTTTCATTGAGCTGGTCGAATTCGGGCACGCGGTTGCGTTCCATGCCCAGCGTGGCCAGTCCCTGGAGAAATTCGTCGCACACGCGGCCCTGGAGCATCGAAGCCTGGCGGTCGTACAGCTTGCGCCAGATCGCATGGTCGGTATCCGTATAGCGGTGCACCGGCTGGGCGATGGTGAAGTCCGGGCGCAGTTCCTGGCCTGATAGCAGGCCATCGTCGAACTGTTCCTTGAGCTTGGCGGTCATCGTGCCGGCAAAGGCGGTGGCGCTTTCCTGCGGGGCGGCCGTGGCGATCATCTATGTCTCCTGTATGCGGAATTTATGCATAGTCTAGCGACCAGATGCTGCATTCAGGCCGCAAAATCAGCCTGATTACGGTGATGGATGCATATAATCCGCGCATATCTAACATTCAATGCGAGATTGATGCGAATCATGAGCCATGCCGACCTGGACCCCTTCGACCTGGCCCTGCTGGCGGCGCTGCAAGCCGACGGCAGATCCACCCATCAGCAACTGGCCGAGCGCGTGCACCTGTCGCCGAGCCAGGTCGGCCGGCGTCTGGCGCGGCTCGAGGCCGACGCGGTGATTACCGGCTATCGCGTAAACCTGTCGGCACAAGCCTTGGGCCTGGGGGTGCTGGTCTTCATCAGCGTCAAGCTGGCGCACCACGGCGACACGATCATCGAGCGCTTCGCCGAGGAAATCCTGCTGCTGGAGGAAGTGCAGGAGTGCTACTCGGTGGCGGGCGAGGCCGATTATCTGATCCGCGTGGTGGTGGCGGATCTGCCCACACTGGCCGAATTCACGATGAAACGCCTGATGCGCGTGCCCGGCGTGGAGAGCATCCGGTCGAACATTGTGCTGACCGCGCTCAAGCGCGAAGGACCGCTGCCACTTTCACATTTGCGCTGAAACGGTCACGCGATCTGAACAAAATGTGCAGAGGCTTGCGCTTGCCATCCGCGCATGTCACCCTCGCCCGGTGGCAAATCCGGAAAGGGCAAGATGATGTCGAAGATCGTCACGGCGGTTGGAACCGCCGCCGCAGGTCTCGTGCTGGGGGCAGTGCTGTGGGCGCCGATGGCGTCAGCCGCGCAGATCACGCGCTTTTCACCCGAAGGGGTGGTCCCGCAGGTACGGCAGGTGGCGATCCGCTTCGACGAGGCGATGGTCCCGATGGGCGATCTCAAGGCCACGCCGCCAGCGGCTGTGTCCTGTACCGGCGGCAGCGTTGGCGGCAGCGGGCGATGGGTCAACGCCACCAACTGGGTCTACGACTTCGAGCGTGACCTGCCCCCGGGCGTGCGGTGCTCGGTGCGGATGTCGGCAGGCCTCAAGAGCGTGGCCGGCAAGGCCTACGCAGGCAAACCGGAATACAGGTTCGAGACCGGCGGCCCGTTCGTGATCTCGGCGCGCCCGTCGGGTGGGCAGATCGAGGAAGACCAGGTGTTCGTGCTGCGCTTCAATGGCGCGGCCACGGCGGGATCGATCCGTGAACATGCGTGGTGCCAGGCCGAAGGCCTTGGCGAGCGGATTCCGGTTAGGCTGCTGACGGGCAAGGAGCGGGATGGCGTCATCGAAGCGGTGCGCTGGAACGACATCGTCAAGCAGAACCCCGAAGCCGTACATCTGCTGGCCTGCCAGCAACGCCTGCCCGCTGGCGCGCGCATGCAGCTCGTGCTCGATGCCGGCATTTCCACCCCGTCCGGGCTGGCCACCACTGCGCCGCGCCGCTTCGATTATCAGGTGCGCGAACCATTTGCCGCGGGCTTCACCTGCGAGCGCGAACGTGCCGAAGCCCCATGCACGCCATTGCGGCCGCTGGTCGTCACGTTCACCGCGCCGGTACCGCGCAAGCTGGCCGAGCACATCGTGCTCAAGACGCCGTCCGGCCCGCGCGCACCTAAGTTCGATAGCGACGATGCCAGGGACGCTCCGGTGTCGTCGGTCACGTTCCCGGGCCCCTTCCCGGAGAAGGCCAGCCTCACGATCGAGGCGCCGAAGGATCTGAAGGACGAGAGCGGTCGCTCGCTGTCCAATGCCGACCTGTTTCCCATCAAGCTGACCACCGCCGCGCTGCCGCCGCTGGCCAAGTTCGCCGCCGCGCCGTTTGGCGTGGTCGAACGTTTTGCCGATGTGCCGCGCGGCAAGTCGCCGGCTGACTATCCGCCGCTGCTGCCAGTCACGCTGCGCAACGTCGAAGCTGATCTGCCGGCGCTGTCGGCGCGGGCCGAAGCCGGCACGGTCGCACGACTCAAGGTCGATGACGATGGCGCGATCCTGCGCTGGTTCGGCATGGTCAAGCGTACGCACGAGAACTCGTGGACGCGTCAGGAGCTTGATGCGATCCGCGCAGGCAAATCGCCGTCGGAAGCACGCAGCCCGCGCAACGCGCCATCTATCGAGACCCGCTCGGTGTCATTGCTCGAAGGCGTATCCGGCGCGAAGAAGCTGGCAATTCCGAAATCGAACGACACCTCGCCTCGACCATTCGAAGTGGTCGGAATTCCGCTGCCGGAACCTGGCTTCCATGTGGTTGAGATCGCTTCGCCGATGCTGGGCGAAGCACTGCTCGGGCGGAAGGCGCCGATGTATGTGCGTACAGCGGTACTGGTGACCAACCTCGGTGTGCATTTCAAGCTGGCGCGTGGCCTGGCCGATGGCGACATGAGCGGTCTCGCGTGGGTCACCTCGCTGGATGACGGCAAGCCCGTGGCCAATGCGAAGGTGGCCGTGCGTAGCTGCGATGGCGAGTTGCTGGGCGAAGGCGCGACCGATGCCACCGGCGTCGCCCGCTTCGCAAAGCTGCCCGATCGCCGCTACAAGGATTGCGCGAACGGCATGGACGGCTACTTCGTCTCCGCGCGCATTGCGGCGGACCATCCACAGGCGCGCGGCAAGGCCGACATGGCGTTCGTGATGTCCGACTGGAATCGTGGCATCGAGACGTGGCGCTTCAACGTGCCGACAGACCTGAGTCCGAACCAGACCGTGCGTGCGCATACGATCTTCGATCGCACGCTGCTGCGCGTGGGTGAAACGGTGTCGATGAAGCACCTGATTCGCACGGAGACCGCACAGGGATTCGCGCTGCCTGCCGCGATGCCGGACAAGGTGGTCATCACGCACGAAGGTAGCGGTCAGACCTATGAACTGCCGCTGGCGTGGCGTAACACGGCCACGGGTGGCCGCAGCGCCGAGAACACCTTCCAGGTGCCTCAGGCGGCCAAGCTGGGCGTCTACGATGTGGCGCTGGTCTATGGTGATGGGCGCACGCTGAGCAGCGGCAGCTTCCGCGTGGAAGCGTTCCGACTGCCGGTGCTGGCTGGCACGCTGTCGGTGACCAAGGATCCGAAGGCGAAGGGCAATGCCCTTGTGGCGCCCGCCGAGGTACCGGTTGGCGTGGAGATCCACTACACGAACGGTGGTGGCGCAGCCGGGCTGCCCGTGAGCGTGTCGGCGCTGATGCGAAACAAGTACGTGAACTTTGCCGACTACGACGATTTCTCGTTCAACCCCCCACGACCGCAGCAGCAGAGCGCCAGCGGTGACGAGGAGGAAGACCAGGAAGGAGAGAGCTCGCGCGACGAAGCGGAGAAGCTCGTTGCCGACAAGCTGCCGTTGACGCTCGACAAGGACGGCAATGGCAAGGTCACGATCAAGAAGCTGCCGAAGGTGAACGTGCCGGGCGACCTCGTGCTCGAAGCGGGCTTTGCCGATCCGAATGGCGAGATCCAGACGCTGCGGCAGACCGTACCGGTGTGGCCTTCGGCGGTGGTGGCCGGCATTCGCGCCGCGAACTGGGTATCGGTGTCACAGAAGCTGGCCGTGTACGGCGTGGTGCTCGACACGCAGGGCAAGCCGATTGCCGATACGCCGGTACAGGTCAAGGCGAGCGCGCGGATCACCACGTCAGCGCGCAAGCGCGTGGTGGGTGGCTTCTATCGCTACGACAACCGCAGCGAAACGAAAGACCTGGGCGTGGTGTGCGAGACGCGTACCGACGCACAGGGCCGCGCGCGTTGCGAGGTGGCGTTGTCGCAGGCGGGTGAAGTGGAACTGGTAGCCAACGCGCGCGATGGCGATGGACGTGTGACACAGGCCGCGACGACCGTCTGGGTCACGCGCCAGGGCGAACTCTGGTTCGGCGGCGAGAACCACGACCGCATGGACGTGCTGCCGGAGAAGAAGGCCTACGCGCCGGGCGACACCGCGGTGTTCCAGGTACGGATGCCGTTCCGCCGCGCGACGGCGCTGGTCGCCATCGA
Organism: Cupriavidus sp. HMR-1; assembly: GCF_000319775.1. Lineage (NCBI taxonomy): Bacteria > Pseudomonadati > Pseudomonadota > Betaproteobacteria > Burkholderiales > Burkholderiaceae > Cupriavidus > Cupriavidus sp. HMR-1. The sequence continues at coordinate 9,611 of NZ_ANKP01000020.1, read as the reverse complement.
GCGCGAAGGCATCCTGGACACCGAAGTGGTCGAGCTGAACGGCACCGATCCGACCATCAAGCTCAAGGTCAAGCCGGAGTGGGGCCCGAACGTGTATGTCTCGGTGCTCAGCATTCGCGGACGTCTGCGCGAGGTGCCCTGGTACTCGTTCTTCACGTGGGGATGGCGTCAGCCGCTGGACTGGTGGCACGCGTTCCGCAGCGAGGGCAAGGAATACGTGGCGCCGTCGCCGCTGGTCGATCTGTCGAAGCCGGCGTTCCGGCTCGGTCTGGCGGAGATCCGCGTCGGCAACGAAGCGCACCGGCTCGACGTGACCGTCACGCCTGACAAGGCCACGTATCCGGTGCGCGGCAAGGCGCATGTGGTGGTGCAGGTGAAGCTGCCAGACGGCAAGCCGGCGGCGAATGGCGAGGTCGCGCTGGCGGCGGTCGATCAGTCGCTGCTCGAACTGATGCCGAACACAAGCTGGAACCTGCTCGATGCGATGCTGCAGCGGCGCAGTTATGGGGTGGAGACCTCGACCGCGCAGATGGAGATCATTGGTCGCCGCCACTATGGCCGCAAGGCCGTGGCCGCGGGCGGTGGTGGTGGCAAGAGCCCGACGCGCGAGCTATTTGACACGCTGTTGCTGTGGAATCCGCGCGTGCAGCTCGATGCGGAAGGCAAGGCCGCACTCGACGTGCCGCTCAACGATTCGCTGACCAGCTTCCGCATTGTCGCCGTGGCCGATCTTGGCGCGGGCCGCTTTGGCAGCGGCAGCGCGTCGATCGCCGCGACGCAAGACCTGCAGATGATCGCCGGCCTGCCGCTGCTGGTGCGCGAGGATGACAAGTACCGCGCGATGTTCACGCTGCGCAATACCACGCAGCGTGCGATGACCGTGGAAGCCACCGCGCGCGCGACGCTGGTCGACGCGCAGACGCTGCCCGCCCAGACCGTGCAGATTCCTGCCGGTGAAGCGCGAGAAATTGGCTGGGACATCACCGCGCCGGCACTGCTGGCGTTCAGTCGCGGTGGGTCGATCCTTTGGGAAGTGGGCGCGACCGAGAAGGGCACCGGCACCGCCAGCGACAAGCTCAAGGTCTCGCAACAGATCGTTCCTGCCATCCCGGTGACGGTGCAGCAGGCAGTGCTGGCGCAATTGACGCCGAACGCCTCGATGCCAGTGCAGGCGCCGGCTGGTGCGCTGACTGATCCAAATGGCCAGGTGCGTGGCGGGATGCAGGTGTCGCTGCAGTCGTCGCTGGCTGGCGGCATGCCCGGTGTGCGCGAATGGTTCCGCAACTATCCGTTCACGTGCCTCGAGCAACGCTCGTCGAAGGCGCTCGGCCTCGGCGATGCCGCCGCGTGGGATGCATTGATGGTGCAGTTGCCATCCTACCTGGACAGCAACGGGTTGGCCGCGTACTTCCCGCTGCGTAGCGATGGAAGCTACGGTAGCGAAGTGCTGACGGCCTATCTGCTCTCGATCTCCGACGAAGCTGCGCGTGCTGGCCTGCCGATGCGCGTGCCGGACGCGCTGCGCGATCAGATGGAGCGCGGACTGACCGCCTTTGTCGAAGGCCGCATCACGCCGCCGCGCTGGGCGCCGTCTTCGGCGACGATGGATCTCGACGTGCGCAAGCTTGCCGCGCTGGATGCGTTGTCGCGCACCGGCCATGCACAGGCGCGGATGCTCGGGTCGATCCAGATCCTGCCCGAGCAGTGGCCGACGTCGGCGCTGATCGACTGGCTCGGCATTCTGTCGCGCGTGCAGGATATCCCGCAGCGTGACAAGCGCATGGCCGAAGCCACGCAGTTGCTGCGCAGCCGCCTGACGGTGCAGGGCACGCGACTGGTGTTCTCCACCGAGCGCACCGACAACTGGTGGTGGCTGATGTCTGGTGGCGATGTGAACGCCGCGAAGCTGCTCGCGCTGGCGACACAGTTGCCGGACTGGAAGGGCGATGTGCCCGAACTGGTGACCGGGCTGCTCGGCCGGCAGACGCGCGGCGCGTGGATGACGACCACGGCCAACGCCTGGGGCGTGCTGGCGATCCAGCGCTATGCGCAGGTGTACGAGAAGACGCCGGTGGCAGGCGCGGCGCGCGTGGCGCTGGGCGATGCGTCACGCACGTTCGAATGGTCGAAGGCCACGCAGAAGGACGGCGTGACCAGCGGCATGGTCGAATTGCCGTGGCCGGCCAAGACATCGACGGCACCCGCCACGCTGCAGGTCGAACAGCAGGGCTCGGGTCGTCCGTGGGCCACGGTGCGCACGCTGGCGGCCGTACCGCTGACCGAACCGGTGTCGGCGGGCTATCGCGTGCGCCGTACCGTGACGCCGGTGGATCAGGCGGTGGCAGGCAAGTGGTCGCGTGGCGATACCTATCGGGTGAAGCTCGACATCGACGCGCAGGCCGACATGACGTGGGTGGTGGTCAGCGATCCGGTGCCAACCGGCGCGACGATTCTCGGCAGCGGCCTGGGCCGCGATTCGGAAATCGCGACGCGTGACGAGAAGAAGTCGTGGTCTGCCTTCACGGAGCGCACACCTGCGGTCTATCGCGAGTACTTCGGCTATGTGCCGAAGGGAGCGTTGTCGGTCGAGTACACGGTGCGCCTGAACAACGCCGGCGAGTTCACGCTGCCACCTACGCGCGTTGAAGCGCTGTACGCGCCTGATGTGTTCGGTGAGACGCCGAACGCCAAGATGACAGTGGGGGCAAAACCGTGAGCTGGATCGCCATGCGGATGCCCCCACGCGTGCGCGAATGGTGGATTGCCGGCGTGCTGGCCGGCGTGACATACGGCGTGATGCTGATTCAGGTGTCCGCGTACTTGCCTCCCGGCACGCCGTTGACGGGCCAGATCGCCTATCAGCCGATCTGGAAAACCGCGATGGCGGTCATGCTCGCGCGCGCGGCGTGGTTCCATCGCCCGTTAGGAGAGCGGCGCTGGCTCGTGACCGCGCTGCTCTTCTCCGCGCTGGGAGATCTGTTGCTGGCGCTGCCCGGTCTGAAGATCTCGTTCATCGGCGGGCTCGGGGCGTTCCTGATGGCGCACCTGGCCTATCTGCGGCTGTTCGTGCCGATGATGGGAGACTTGCGGCCGCATCGGCTGATCGGCTGTGGTCTGATCATCGGCGCGGCGGGCGCATTGCTTGGGCGCTTCTGGCCGAATCTCGGCGATCTGATGTGGCCGGTCACGGTCTACATCTGCGTGCTGGCGGCGATGGCCTGCACGACGATGCTGGCATCGCTGCCTACGGCGCTGGCGGCAATCGGCGCTCTGTTTTTCGTGGCGTCGGACGCGATGATCGGCATCGCGAAGTTTCTGTCGTTGTTCGACACGTACCAACTCGGCATCTGGTGGACCTACGCCATCGCACAGGTGCTGCTGGTGGCGGGCGTGGTGGCCGAGCGGGACGCGTGAGAGGTTGGGGTTCGTGATGAAGCGTGGTGGGATTCATGTTGCTGTGGCGCTGCTGTTATTCGCGGGCGCCGCGCAGGCCGTGCCCACGTTTCGAGAGGTTCGCGCCAACTGGCGCAGCGCCGATATCGTGGTGGTGGATCGCCACGGCGAAACCGTGGCCCGCGTGCGTGACGACTTCCGCGCGCGGCGCGGCGACTGGGTGACGCTGACCGATACGTCGCCGGCCTTGCGTACTGCCATCGTGCTATCCGAGGACAAGCGCTTCTACGCGCATAGCGGCGTCGACTGGCAGGGCGTGGCGGCTGCCGCATGGGCCAATCTGTGGAACACCCGCACACGTGGCGCTTCGACGCTGACGATGCAGCTCGCCGGGTTGCTCGACGAGGATCTGCGCGCGGGCCGTGGTCGCAGCATCGGACAGAAAGTCGAGCAGGCGGTCAGCGCGGCGCCACTCGAGCGTGGCTGGAGCAAGGACCAGATCCTCGAGGCATACCTGAATCTGGTGCCGTTCCGTGGCGAACTGGTGGGGCTCTCCGCGATGTCGCAGACGCTGTTCGGCAAGGTGCCGAGCGGGCTCGACGCGCGTGAATCGGCAGTGGCCGTCGCGCTCGTGCGCGCGCCCAATGCCTCGGCCGCGCAGGTGTCCAAGCGTGCGTGCGGCATTCTGCGCGACATGGGCCAGCCGCGCGAATGCGAGGGGCTCGACGGTTTCACTGCGCTGGTGCTGGTGAAGTCAGCCAGTGCGCAGACCGGCCCGCAGGCCCGCAACGCCAATCTCGCGCCGCATCTGGCGCGTGCCGTTATCGCGCAGGCACGAGAGTCCGGCAAGCCGGTGCCGCCGCGCATCACCTCGACGCTCGATGCCGGGCTGCAACGCGTGGCGGTGAGCAGCCTCGATCGCCATCTGCGCGAGCTGGCGGGGCGCAATGTCGAGGACGGCGCCGTGGTGGTGATCGACAATGCCAGCGGCGACGTGCTGGCCTATGTCGGCTCTTCAGGCATCCTGTCCGCGGCGTCACAGGTCGATCACGCGGCGGCGCTGCGGCAGGCCGGTTCGACATTGAAGCCATTCCTCTATGAGCAGGCTATCGAGGAACGCAGGCTGACCGCGGCTTCGCTGCTTGACGATCGTCCCGTGAATCTGCCAACTGGCGGTGGCCTCTACATTCCGCAGAACTATGACCATCGCTACGCGGGCTGGGTCAGTCTGCGCGCCGCGCTGGGTTCGTCGCTGAACGTGCCGGCCGTGCGCACGCTGGTGATGGTGACGCCGCACCGCTTTCATCAACGGCTGGTGGCGCTCGGCCTGCCGCTGACGCAATCAGGCGACTACTACGGCTATAGCCTTGCGCTGGGCAGTGCGGATGTGTCGCTGCTGTCGCTGACCAATGCCTATCGCAGCTTCGCCAACCAGGGCGCGTATGCGCCATCGCGGATGACGCTGAATGCGGCCGTACCGTCGAAGCAGAACGTGATGATGCCGGCGGCGACGTTCGTGATCGGGGATGTGCTGTCTGATCGCCACGCGCGGGCGCGCACGTTCGGGCTCGACAGTCCGCTGACCACGCGTTTCTGGACGGCCGTGAAAACCGGCACGAGCAAGGACATGCGCGACAACTGGTGCGTCGGCTGGTCGGAGCGCTACACAGTGGGCGTGTGGGTCGGCAATGCCAGCGGCGCGAGCATGCACGACGTGTCGGGAGTGTCTGGCGCAGCGCCCGTATGGCATGAGGTCATGGAAGCGCTGCATCAGCGCACGCCGAGCCGCGCGCCGGCGATGCCATCAGGCGTCGAACGTGTGGCATTGACGTTCGATGACGAACTCGAGCCGGCACGGCAGGAGGTATTCCTGAGCGGCACCGCGATGCGGCGCGTCAGTGTGGGCACGACGGAGCAGGGCAACACGATGCCGGCTATCGCCAGCCCGGCCGACGGCACGATCTTCGCGCTCGATCCCGATATTCCTCCGGCCGCGCAGCGGATCTGGTTTCATGCCGATGGGCTGACGGGTCAGACCGCGCGCGCGGTGAGCTGGCGCATGGACGGCAAGCCGCTCGGCAAGGGCGGGCAGGTTGCCTGGTTGCCATGGCCGGGCCGGCATCGCGTGCAACTGGTCGATGCGGCGGGGAAGGTAGTGCACGAGATCGGCATCGAGGCGCGGCGCGGGTGTTCGTGAGACGGCGGCGCCACGGAAGACGCCTGCGGGGCCGGTCCGGCAATAGCCGCACGACGCGCGTATCATCGCGGGGTTCGCTGAAGTACCTATCCTGAGGAGCTTCCAGATGACCACACCACGCAAGCTGGGCCGTAACGGCCCCGAGGTATTTCCCATCGGTCTGGGCTGTATGGGCATGAGCGAGTTCTATGGCGCGCATGACGATGCCGAATCCATCCGCACGATTCACCATGCGCTCGACCACGGCGTGAATCTGCTCGACACCGCCGACATCTATGGCCCGCACACGAACGAGCAGCTCGTGGGGCGCGCGCTTGGCGGTGGCCGGCGCGACAAGGTGGTGCTGGCGACCAAGTTCGGCATCGTGCGCGATCCGTCGAATCCGACGGCGCGCGGCGTCAATGGTCGTCCCGAATATGTGCGCGCCGCCTGCGATGCGAGTTTGAAGCGGCTCGGCGTCGACCATATCGATCTGTACTACCAGCACCGCATCGATCCCGATACGCCGATCGAGGACACCGTTGGCGCAATGGCCGAACTGGTCAAGGCGGGCAAGGTGCGGTGGATCGGCCTTTCTGAAGCCGGCGTCGAGACAATCGAGCGGGCGCACGCGGTGCATCCGGTCACGGCGCTGCAGACCGAGTATTCGCTCTGGACGCGTGACGTCGACGAGAACGGCATCATGGCCACCTGCGCGCGGCTTGGTATCGGCTTCGTGCCGTATAGCCCGCTGGGCCGTGGGTTCCTGACCGGCGCAATCCGTACGCCCGACGATTTCGAAGCGGACGACTATCGACGTACCAATCCGCGCTTCATGGGCGAGAACTTCGCGCGCAACCTGCAACTGGTCGATGCCGTGCGTGCGTTGGCGAGCGAGAAGGGATGCTCGCCGGCGCAACTGGCGCTGGCCTGGGTGCTGACGCGCGGTGAGCACGTGGTGCCGATTCCCGGCACGCGGCGCGTGGCCAATCTCGACGACAACCTGGGCGCGCTGGGCGTGACGTTGAGCGCGCAGGATCTGGCCCGGATCGACGCGATCTTCCCGCTGGGCGCAGCGGCGGGTACGCGCTATGCGGCAGCGATGATGCAGTTCCTGTCGCGCTGAGCGGGACCGAGTCATCGGCGCGGCGTACTTCAGGCGACTCTCGGCGACAATGGCGGTCTCGTTTGCCAAACCGCCTTGTTGCCGATGACAGCTCCCGCCGCTTCGTTCGTCCCCCTGGATGCCGCCGCCACGGCGGCACGCCTGCCTTATCCGGAACTGGCCCAGGCCATCGCGGCCATGCTGGCCGAGCTACGCGACGGGACCGCCATGGCGCCGCCGCGTATCGCGCTGCCGGTCGGCGACGTGGAGCGTGGGCATGGCACGCTGCTGGTCATGCCGGCACGCAACCGCGACATCGTGATGACCAAGAACATCACGGTGCATCCCGACAACCCGCAACGTGGACTGCCCAATATCCTCGGCGAGGTGGTCGTCGCCAACGCACACACCGGCGAACGGATTGCATTGCTCGATGGCCCGACCGTTACGGGCCGCCGCACGGCTGCCGTGTCGCTGCTCGCGGCCCAGTCGTTCGCGCCCGTGCCGGATGGCGAGCTTCTGATCGTCGGCGCAGGCGTGCAGGCGCAGACGCATCTCGAGGCGTTCGTGGCTGGCTTGCCCGTTCGCAAGGTCTGGCTGCATTCGCGCACGCGAGACAAGGCCGAGGCGCTGGCGGAGCACGCCGGGCGCCTGGGCGTCTCGGCCACGGTGATCGAGGATGTGGCGGAGGTGCTGCCGCGTGTGTCGATGGTGGTGACGGTGACATCGAGCCGCACGCCGGTCCTGCCCGATCTCGACAGCGGCCTGTGGACTGACCGCCATTTCATTGCCGCAGTCGGCGCATTCCGACCGGAAATGTGCGAACTGCCCCCGCGGCTTTGCCATGCGGCGGCGGCCAGTGGACGTCTGCTGGCGGACACGCTTTTCGGTATCGAGGATGAAGCGGGAGACCTGCTGCAGGCCGGTATCGACTGGCAGACCGTGCAGCCGTTCGAGACAGCGATCCTGGAGGCTGATGCATTGCGTGCGCGGACCGGGAGTCCCCTCGTGTTCAAGAGCGTGGGCTACGCGCTCTGGGATCTCGCAGCATGCGTGCTGGCCAGCAAAAAGTGACACAAAATGCCTTCGCACAATACCCGAACGGGTGTTTGAGCGCGGTCAGATCACGCCAGAAGGTCCCTTTTTCCGAAATGGTCTTTCATGCTTGAAACAGAACCGTTGCGCGGAAGCGTCGGTGTGTAGCCAAAAATCTGAAAATTCGTACTCAGACTTTGGGTTAACCCTGTCTTTAGGGCAAATCTTCTACCGTTGGGTAACCGGTTTGAAACAGTCGGGGCCCGGCGCACAGGATAATGCGCCCCTAGCAGTGCGTTGTAACCAAAGGACGGAGTAAGAGGAACAATGAAGACGATCTATAAGAAGATGCTGGTGGCAGGCGCCGCCATGGCACTGGCTGGTGTTGCACAGGCTCAATCGGCAGGCAGCAATATGGTCAGTTTTGGCTGGATGCGAATTATGCCGACGGGCCACTCGGAATTTCTGACCATTGATTCGATTGGTGGCTTCCCGGTCGGCGCGCAGAAGCCGAACACGGGCGCGACGATCGATTCGGCCGATACGCTCGGCCTGACCTTCGCCCACTTCTTTACCGACAATATTTCGGCGGAATTCGTGCTCGGCGTGCCGCCGAAGCACAACGTGAGCGGCGATCGCGGCTACGAGAAGTACGGCAAGCTCGGCGAAGTGCGCCAGTGGAGCCCGGCCATCGTGGCCAAGTGGCACTTCTTCGACGCCAAGACCAAGTTCCGCCCGTATGTGGGTCTCGGTGTGAACTACACGTGGTTCACGGGCGAATCCGTGACCAACCAGTCGTTCGTGCAAGGTGAATTCGGTCCGGGCTCGCACATGACCGCAAGCGCCAAGTCGTCGTGGAACCCGGTGTTCAACGTCGGCGCCAGCTACGCCGTGACCGACAACTGGTTCGTGGGCTTCTCGGTGTCGTACGTGCCGGTCACCACCACGGCCAATTTCACGACGACGCTGGCCAACGGCGCGCAGGTTCAGTCGCACACGAAGATCAAGATCGATCCAGTCGTGACGTACCTGAACGTCGGCTACCGCTTCTGAGCCTTTCCGGCGTGGACGTGAAAAAGGGCACCTTCGGGTGCCCTTTCTTGTTTGACGGCGACGATCAGCTTGCCGACTTGACCGGGTAGCCGGCGCCTTCGATGGCTTGCTGCAGCGCCTGGCGGTCCGCAGCCGATTCGACCTTGACCGATTGGGTTGGCACATCGGCCGATACGCGAGCAGCCGGGTCCACGGCCTGCACTGCGCGAGTGATGGAACCGACACAGTGGTTGCAGGACATGCCTTCGACTTGGAACTGGATCATGGTGATGACTCCTGTTGGGTTGGATCGGTGAGCAATGAATCTCGACGACAGGTTGAAGTGTGAACCTTCCCACCATGGGAAGCGCAAGTGTCGCGTGCGACTCAACAAATCCTTGACCTTCCAATGGTGGTAAGGTTCACAGTGCAGTTGTCGCGCTCCGTCGCTCAGATTCCACGACTCCGATGACCCATCCTGCCGCATCTCTCCAACCATCCGAATGGCGTCTACCTGTTGAGGGTATGACGTGTGCTTCGTGCGTGCGCCGCGTGGAAACGGCGCTGGCCAAGGTGCCCGGCGTGCATGACGTCGCGGTCAATCTGGCCACCGAGCAGGCCACGCTGCAAGCGGATAGCCCCGAAGTGCTGAACGCGGCTGCCACGGCCGTGGCCGATGCCGGCTACGACGTGCCGCGCGCCGAGATCGCACTCAATATCGCCGATATGACCTGCGCGTCATGCGTGGGCCGTGTCGAGCGTGCGTTGCGCGCCGTGCCGGGTGTGGTGGACGCGCAGGTGAACCTGGCCACTGAGCGTGCCACGGTCACCGTGTTGCGCGGCGCGGCCGATGCGGCGACGCTGGCCGCC
>NZ_ANKP01000019.1:0-49253 GCF_000319775.1 Cupriavidus sp. HMR-1 | reverse complement strand
GCATGAGCGCGAGACGGCACGCCTGGCGCGTGCGTCGGGTGCGCTGGAGCTGCTGGCGCCCCAACGCACGCTCGAGCGCGGCTATGCGGTGTTGCTTGACAATCGTGGCCGCGCCCTGCGGTCGCCGGTCGAGTTGCGTGCGGGCAGCATTGTGGAGGCCCATTTGGCGGACGGGGTTGCCGACATCGAAATCGCCGGTGTGCAGGCCAAGCTGGCAAGCTTCTGACAACTGCCCCCGGCCCTGTGCCGGGGAAACTAACATGAGGGCAGGGGGCTTTCCGGCGTCGTTTGCGCGGGTCTGGCAAGTCACCTACAATCGGCAGTTCTCCCCACCACAAACCGCAGAGACAGAACAATGGAACACAAGCTCCCTTCTCTCCCGTACGCGCATGATGCCCTCGCTCCGCATATCTCCAAGGAGACCCTGGAGTTCCATCATGACAAGCATCACCAGACCTACGTCACGAACCTGAACAACCTGATCAAGGGCACCGAGTTCGAGAGCGCATCGCTGGAAGAGATCGTCAAGAAGTCGTCGGGCGGCATCTTCAACAACGCTGCCCAAGTGTGGAACCACACGTTCTACTGGGAATCGATGAAGCCGAACGGCGGTGGCCAGCCGACCGGCGCCCTGGCTGACGCGATCAACGCCAAGTGGGGTTCGTTCGACAAGTTCAAGGAAGAATTCACGAAGGTGGCCGTGGGCACGTTCGGTTCGGGCTGGGCCTGGCTGGTCAAGAAGGCCGACGGCTCGCTGGACCTGGTGTCGACCTCCAACGCCGCCACCCCGCTGACCACCGACGCCAAGCCGCTGCTGACCTGCGACGTGTGGGAACACGCCTACTACATCGACTACCGCAATGCCCGTCCGAAGTACGTCGAGGCATTCTGGAACGTCGTGAGCTGGGACTTCGCGTCGAAGAACTTCGCCTGAGCGAATTCGGCGAGTCGAAGCTGAGTAACAAGGCCCTCCTTAGCGAGGGCCTTGTTTTTTGGGGCGCGGGTGATGAACAGAGGCCAGTTCATCGTGCTGAGCACAGGGTGAATTGCCGCATAATCCACACTGTTCCCGAACGGCCTTCACCCACTGTCATGCCCACGCCTACCAAGCCCTCGACCCGGTCCGTTACCGCATCCCGCGCCCGGTCGGCCAAGCGAGGCGCCGAAGAGGTGGTGCGTCCGCCGTTGCAGTCGCGTAGCGAAAAGAGTCTGGAGAAGATGGTGGCGGCCTGCCGCGCCCTAGCCGAGGAGCGCGGCAATCTCGACGACATTTCGCTGAACGAGACCGTTGCCAGGGCGGGCACGTCGATTGGCGCGTTCTATGGGCGTTTCAAGGACAAAGAGGCCTTTCTCGGCTATGTGCTCGAAGTGGCGTTGCGCGAGGCGGAGGACGTCATGCAACGCTCGATCGACGAGGAGCCTGTCTGGCAGGCGGGTCCCGCGCAGGCGATCGTCGAGCGCATCATCAGCGGCTACGTCGGCCAGTTTCGGCTGAATCGTGGCTTGTTCAGGGGATTCCTGCGGCACTACTCGGCGCGTGACGCGCGCGACAACCCGATGCGCGATGCCAACCGGCGGATCTACGGGCTGGTCGTGCCGTCGCTCGCAGCGCAGCTGGGCGATCGGCCCCAGGACACAGCGGAATTTGAAGTCCGCGCCGCGCTGCAGTTCATGGTGGGCACGCTCGCCAACATCCTGCTCAACGATCCGGGGCCGCTGCATCTCGATGACGATGCTCTGGCGCTGCACCTGAATCGCATGATGGTCCGCTACCTCGGATTGCCTGAGGCAGTCGCGCCTGTAGCATCCGCGGCGCCTCGCCGCAGCAAGCGCTAGCCTCCAGTTATCGCGCGTCTCGCGTTAGGCGTTTCCCGAGCGAAACCCTATCAGTATTTGCCCTCTGCTGTCTGAACCGAAAAATAGCACTACCGTTCGTAATCCGGTCGGATGGCACATGCCTTCCGGCACGCCCCCGGTGCGCGCGCGAGCACGCAAGGAGACTACGAATATGGCAGAAGCGTTGACATCGTCACGAGGCAGTGTGTTGCCGCAAGAGGCTGAGGAAAGCGGCCCGGCCAATGTCTATCAGCCACGCAAGGCATGGACCATCGCCATCTGGCTGACTGCCTTCTCCGCCATCAACTTCCTCGACAAGGTCGTGCTGGGCATGCTGGCCGTGCCGATCATGGAGGATTTTCATCTGACGCCCACGAGCTTCGGCGTGATCGCCGGCAGCTTCTTCTGGCTGTTCTCGCTGTCGGCGGTCGTGGTCGGCTTCATCGGTAATCGGGTGGCCTCGCGATGGATCCTGCTGTGCATGGCGTTCATCTGGTCGGTGGTCCAGCTTCCGGTCGCCTTCGCGTCGAAGTCATGGGTGCTGCTGGCCTCGCGGGTAGCGCTGGGCGCGGGCGAGGGACCGAGCTTTCCGGTCTCGGCACATGCCCTGTTCAAGTGGTTCCCGCATGACAAGCGCAATCTGCCGGTGACGCTGATCAACCAGGGCGCGGTCATCGGGCTGCTGCTGGCGGGCCTACTCGTGCCCTATGTCTCGCACAACTGGGGATGGCGCACCAACTTCATCATGCTGGCGATTGCGTCGGCGGTGTGGGGGCTGGGCTGGCTTTGTTTCGGCCGCGAGGGCACGCTGAGTTCGGCCGCCGCCGATGACGGGCCCGCGCGCGCTGATACCTTGCCGCGACGTGTGCCTTACCGCAAGCTGCTGACCGACCCCACGATTCTGTCGGCCTGTTTCGTCGGCTTCACGGCGTACTGGAGTCTTGCGCTGGTGCTGACCTGGATTCCTTCCTATCTGGAGCAGGCGCTCGGCTTCGATCGCATCAGCGCGGGCAAGGTGTTCGCCGTGCAGGTTGCCGCGGGTATCCCCATCAGCATGACGCTGAGCTGGCTCTCGCAGCGCATGTTGCAGCGTGGCGCATCCACGCGTGTGGCCCGCGTGCTGTTCGGCGCCGTTTGCGTCGGCGTGGGCGGGCTGGGCCTGCTGGTGCCTGCATTCGTGCCGATGCCGACGCCTTATCGGCTGGTATTGCTCACCGCTGCGGCCACGCTGCCGAACATGGTGTTCTCGTTCGGCCCGGCGATCCTGGCCGAGATTACGCCCGACGCACAACGCAGCGCCATCGTCGCGCTCAATGTCGCGATATCCACCTGTGCGGGCGCCATCGCGCCGATCACGATGGGATGGTTCGTGCAGGCGCATCCGGGCGACCTTGCCCATGGATACGAACTTGGCTTTGCACTGGGCGGCGCGGTGATGCTGACGGGATTCGTGATGAGCTGGCTGGGTCAGCATCCCGAGCGTTCGCTGCGACGGCTGCAAGGCTAACGAACAGAGGCCGGCTTGCCGGCGAATCTCTGGCACGAAAAAAAACCCGGCAAGTATTTGCCGGGTTTTTTCACTTGCGCGGATTCAGTGCGCGCTGTCGGTGGCCTGCTTGATGGTGTCCATCACATGGCGGCGCGCGTCGAATTCCTCGGCTACCTTGTGATCGTTGGCGAACTGGGCTTCGACGTCAACGTTGGCGAACTCGATCGCGCCCATGGCGGCAAACGCGTCCTGCACGCGCTGGCTCCACAGACCGATGTCCTTGACCGTCGGCACGATCCGGCTGAACAGGCGCTGGCGGAACAGTCGCATGGTTTCCGAATCGCGTACCGCCTGCGCGCATTCGTCCTCGGGCAGGCCCAGCCGGCCCCAGACTTCCTTCTGGTCGAAGCGCTCGCGCATCAACTGGCAGGCTTCGATCACGAAGTCCTCGCGTTCGCGTTGTTCGGCCTCCGTCAGTTGCGGATAGTAGCCGCGCAGCGCGGTGCGGCCGAAGGCGACATGGCGCGACTCGTCCTGCATCACGTAGGCATTGATCGAAGCAGCCAGCGGGTTCTTCGCGAAGTCGCGAATGCGCTGGAAGGCGGCGAGCGCCAGCCCTTCCACCAGCACCTGCATCCCGAGGTAGCAGAAGTCCCAGCGCGAATCGGTCAGCGTGGTTTCCAGCAGCGACTTCAGACCGGGCGTGATGGGATAGAGCAGGCCGACCTTCTCATGCAGCAGACGCGAATAGGCTTCGACGTGGCGGGCTTCGTCCATCGTCTGCGTGGCTGCGTAGAACTTGGCATCCATGCCAGGCACCATCTGCACGATGCGCGCGGAGACCATCAATGCGCCCTGTTCTCCATGCAGGAACTGCGACAGCGAATGCGCCTGCTGGTGGCGGCGTACCTCGATGCGGTCGTGGTGGCCCAGCTTGTCCCACAGCTTGGTGCCGTAGATCGGGATCATGCGGTCATCGAGTTCCTGCGGGTTCTCCGGGTCCAGCTCCTGGGACCAGTCGATCCGGTCGCTCGCGTTCCACTGCTGCTTCTTGCTCGTCTCGTAGAGCTGCAGCAGCTTGGACGACCCATTGTCGTATTCCCAGTTGAACTCTGTCGCTACCTGGCTGCCGACGGACCAGCCGGTCTGGTCCACAGGCAGGGTGTAACGGTGCATCGATGTCATGACGTCTCCTTTGGCTTGCCTTGGGGTTTGGCCGATCATCGTGACCTGCTGCGCCGGAGCCGGGAAGATCGGCCTTGTTCTTGCGGGGGCTTCCGACTATAAACAGAAGAATAATTCTGTTTCTGATTAATGCAAGGAGCCGATACAGGTTCCGCAGAACGAGGAGACGCGGATGCAGTTCCATCGCCTGACCGTTGCCGATGTGGTTGCGGAGACCGAAGACGCACGTTCGTTCGCGCTTGCGATACCCGAGCCGCTGCGCGGCGCGTTTCGATATCGTGCGGGGCAGCATTTGACCTTCCGGGTGGACGTCGGCGGGGAAACCCTGATGCGCAGCTACTCGCTGTCCAGTGCTCCGGAGTCCCTTGGGCTACCGGTAGTGACGGTAAAGCGGGTCGCGCGAGGCAGGGTGTCGAACTGGTTCCACGCGCACGTCGGCCCCGGCAGCGTGCTGGAAGTGAGCGCGCCCACCGGGCGCTTCGTGTGTGACGATGGCGCGGCGCCGCTGGTGTTCTGCGCGGCGGGTAGTGGCATCACGCCCGTCCTGTCGATGATTCGCTCCGCGCTAGCCACGACCACGCGCCACATCACGCTCTTCTATGCGAATCGTGATGCCGCGAGCGTCATCTTCGGGCAGGCCATTGCCAGGCTGGTGGCGGATCATCCGGAGCGGCTCGCGGTCCGGTGGCACTACGATGACGAACACGGCATCCCCGACGCGCAGACCCTCGGACAAATGCTGCGCCGCAATGCGGACTTCCACCTTTATCTTTGCGGTCCCGCGCCGTTCATGGCCATGATTCAGCAGGCCGCGGGCGAAGCCGGCGTGGCAGGTGGGCGTGTGCACCTGGAGCGTTTCGACGCCGCGCCCGTGGTCGCCAGCGCCGCGGTTACCGCCACGGCAGCGATGGCCTCATGCGATGCGCGCGTGACGATCAAGGGCGAACAGCATACGGTGCGGGTGGAGGGCGGCCAGTCGCTCCTGCAGGCCATGCTGGAGGCCGGGCTCGATGTGCCGTACGCGTGCGAGGAAGGCTACTGCGGATCGTGCGCGGCAAAATGCCTCGATGGCGAAGTCGCCCACGCGCACAACGACGTGTTCAGTCCCGACGAACTTGCCGCCGGCTGGATACTGGCGTGCCAGGCGCGTCCGCGTCACGATCGATCATTGATCATCACCTACGACGTATGAATCCGATCATTCCGATGCAGACCGTGGAAGGTTTGCGCACGCCGCGCCAGGAGCGCAGCGAGGCCTCCCTGCGGGCCATGCTTACGGCGGGGCGAGGGTTGATCAACGCATCCGGCAGCCTGACCGGCTTCTCGCTGGCCGAGCTGACCCAGGCGGCCTCCACGTCGGTTGGCGCGTTCTACACACGCTTTCGCGACAAGGAGACCTTTTGCGCGCTGGTGCTCGAGGATATGCTGACCGAACTCCGGGCCGGGCTCGATGCGCAGATGGCGCAAGACCCGGTCTGGCATGACGGACCGGCTGATGCCATCTGCGCACGCATCATCGCGTTCTACGTTGCCACCTTCCGCTCATATGCTGGTGTGTTCGCGGCCTACCTGCGACATGCCGCCAGCGGTGGACCGTTATGGGGGCCCATTCGCGATGCCAACCAGCGCATTCTCGATGTGATGGTGCCCTGCCTGTCCGGCCATCTGCGCGCGGAAGGGCGCGACTGGGCCGAGGACGAGATCCGGATGGCGATCCGGCTGGTGGTCAGTACCCTCACGAGCATCGCGCTGGAAGTGCCGCATGGCATCGGCATGGAGGACGCGGCGCTCGAGCCTCGCCTTGCCGCGATGCTGCAACGCTATCTGGCCGGGCCGCCGCACGTCCCGGCTCCATGAAGCAAGTTGATTCAACCAAGGAGACACAGAAGATGAAAGCCGCAGTGATGGAAAAAGCAGGCGCGCCGCTCGTGATCCATGACGTTGCCATTGCCGAACCGGGTCCGCGCGAGGTGCGGGTGCGAACGGCGGCTGTGGGGTTGTGCCATAGCGATCTTCACATGATGCAGGGCACCTATCCGCTACCGCTGCCTGCCGTGCTTGGGCACGAGGTGTCGGGTGTGGTGGAGGCCGTTGGCTCGCAGGTATCCGGACTGAAGGCGGGCGATCATGTGGTGGGCTGCCTGTCGGTCTATTGCGGCCACTGCTCGGTATGCGCGGCGGGCCGCCAGGTGCTGTGCCAGAACCCGGAGGTGAAGCTTCCGCCGGGCAAGGCCAACCGTCTGCGCCTGGCGGGAAATCCGCTCAGCCAGGTATTCAATCTTTCCGGTTTCGCCGAAGAGATCCTCGTGCACGAGAACGCGCTGGTGAAGATTCGTGACGATATGCCGCTCGATCGCGCGGCGTTGCTCGGCTGCGCGGTCATTACTGGCACGGGTGCGGTTTTCCACAGCGCGAAGGTGCCGCCGGGCAGCACCGTGGTGGTGGTCGGTTGCGGCGGCGTCGGGCTCTCCGTGATCAACGGCGCGGCGATTGCCGGCGCGTCGCGTGTGATCGCCGTGGACATGCTGCCTGCCAAGCTGGAACTGGCTCGCAAGTTCGGGGCGACCGACGTCGTCAATGCGGGCGATGGAGACCCGGTAGCGCAGGTGATGCAACTGACCGGCGGCGGTGCCGAATTCGCCTTCGAATGCATCGGCCTGAAGCAGACCGCCGAGCAGTGCTACGCGATGCTGGCCCCCGGTGGCACGGCGACGGTGATCGGCCTGTTCCGTCCTGATGCGAGGATCGAACTGCCCGCACTCGACTTCCTGAAAGAGAAGCGCATCCAGGGCTCGTTCATGGGTTCGAACCGCCTGAGTCTGGATATCCCTCGACTGGTCGAGTTGTACATGCAGGGCAAGCTGCTGCTCGACGATCTGATTTCGCAGCGGATCTCGCTGGAGGACATCAATGAGGGGTTCATCGCGATGCAGTCGGGAAGTGTGGCGCGAAGCGTGATCACGTTCCCTGGCGTAGGCGGGCTGTAAGAGGCCGCCCATCTGCCGCGCGCCATGCCGGATGCGGCGTGGCGCGCGGTGTCCTAACTGCTACAGCTATTGCGCGGTCCAGCCGCCGTCCATGGCCCAGGCTGCGCCGCGCACCTGATCGCCGAACGGCGAACAGAGCATCAGCACCAGATTGCCCAACTGCTCCGGCGTGACGAACTGCCCCGAGGGTTGCTTGTCCGACAGCAGCCGTGCCTGAGCCGCTTCCAACGAAATGCCGTCTCGCTTCGCGATCGCATCGATTTGCGCCGCTACCAGCGGCGTCAGCACAAAGCCGGGACAGATCGCGTTGCAGGTGATGCCGGTACCGGCCGTTTCCAGCGCGGTGACCTTGGTCAGCCCGACGAGACCATGCTTGGCCGCCACGTAGGCGGACTTGCCGGCTGAGCCGACGAGCCCGTGCACCGACGCGATATTGACGATACGACCCCAGTTACGGGCTCGCATCGCGGGAACCACGTGCCGGGTTGTGTGGAAGCTCGACGTCAGGTTGATGGCAAGGATGTCGTCCCACTTCTGCGCGGGGAAGTCCTCTACCTGCGCCACATGCTGGATGCCGGCGTTGTTGACCAGCACGTCCACGGCGCCAAAGCGATCCCGTGCCATGGCGATCATCGCTTCGATCTCATCGGGCTTGCGCATGTCCGCCGGATGATGGGCCAATTGCGCGCCAGTCGCCGCAATTGTGGCGTGCGCCGCGTCGACATCGCCGAAGCCGTTCAGCACGATGTTCGCGCCAGCGCGGCCCAGCGCTTCGGCGATGCCCAGTCCGATGCCGCTGGTGGAGCCGGTGACCAGCGCGGTCTTGCCTTGCAGATTGACCATTGCCGCTCCTTAGACCAGACCGGTAGCGTAGAACACGAAGATGACGAAGAACACCGCCATCGTCTTGATCATCGTGATTGCGAAGATGTCGCGATACGACTGGCGATGCGTCAGGCCGGTGACCGCCAGCAGCGTGATTACTGCGCCGTTATGCGGCAGCGTGTCCATGCCGCCGCTGGCCATCGACACCACGCGGTGCAGGACTTCCAGCGGAATCTGGGCGGCGTGCGCGCCCTGGATGAAGACGTCCGACATGGCGGCCAGCGCGATGCTCATGCCGCCCGATGCCGACCCCGTGATACCCGCCAGCGTGCTGACCGACACCGCCGCATTGACCAGCGGATTGGGAATGCTGCGCAGCCCATCGCTCACCACCAGGAAGCCCGGCAGCGCGGCGATCACGCCGCCGAAGCCGTATTCCGATGCGGTGTTCATCGAGGCCAGCAGCGCACCGGACACGGCGCTCCTGGTACCTTCGGCAAAGCGCGAGCGCACCGCGCCGAATGCGGTCACGAGCACCACTACGATGCCGAGCAGCAGCGCGGCTTCCACTGCCCAGATCGCGGTCACGCTGGCGATCTTGGTTTCCACCGGCTTGGCCAGGCCGGGCAGCGACACGCTGTTGGCCTCGCCATACCAGAGCGGAATCATGCGCGTGAGCCAGAAGTTGGACACCCCCACCACGATCAGCGGCAGGATGGCCAGCAGCGGCGGCGGCAGCTTGCCGCCTTCCACACGTTGCGGTTCGTTCAGCAGGTTGGTGCCGTAGCCCTCGCCATTGGCGGCGGCCACGCGGCGGCGCCACTCCAGGTACGACAGGCCAACGATGATGATGAACAGCGAGCCCGCCACGCCCAGCACGGGCGCGGCCCACGAGGTGGTCTTGAAGAACGTGGTCGGGATGATGTTCTGGATCTGCGGCGTGCCCGGCAGCGAATCCATCGTGAACGAGAACGCGCCCAGTGCGATGGCGCCCGGCATCAGGCGCTTCGGGATATTGCTCTGGCGATAGAGCTCGGCGGCGAACGGGTAGACCGCGAACACCACCACGAACAGCGACACGCCGCCGTAGGTCAGCAGTGCGCAGACCGCCACGATCACGGCATTGGCGCGCGAGCGGCCGATATAGCGGATCGCCGCGGCGACGATCGACTCGGAGAAGCCCGAAAGCTCGATGACCTTGCCGAACACGGCACCCAGCATGAACACCGGGAAGTAGAGCTTCACGAAGCCGACCATCTTCTCCATGAAGATGCCGGAAAACACAGGCGCGACGGCCGACGGGTCGGTCAGCAGCACTGCGCCTAGCGCGGCGATCGGTGCGAACAGGATGACGCTGTAGCCGCGATAGGCGGCGAACATCAGGAACGCCAGGGCGGCGAGCACGATGACGAAAGACATGAGGTCTCCGAAGACTTGTTATTGGATACCCCCTGGATGTGGCGCAAGGGGCAACTTTTGGGGGCCGCTTGTTCAGCACGTTCCATGCCCACGCTATAAGTTATCTATACGGCATATTCATGACGGTTTGATGGAGAATGTCTCCCGATGGAGATGTCGGGTTCTCCCGGGAGACCTATAAGTCTCCAATATGAGACACTTCGCGTCTCCAAATCGAGAATCGAAAAACGAGAACATGCACAAGATCGCCGAACCGGGCGGCGCGCTGCTGCTCGACTACGACGATGTCGCGCGGCGGGCCATGGAGTCGCTTTTCCGCACCTTCGAGAATTTCAGCGAGGGGACTTTCGTCGTGGACGACCAGGCACGCGTGGTGTGGATCAACAAGCGCTACGCGGCGCGTTTTGGCTTCAGTAATCCGCAGGACGCGATCGGGCTTGATTGCGAGCAGGTGATCCCGCACAGCCTGATGCGCGAGGTCGTAACAACCGGCAAGCCGATCCTGCTGGACATCCTGGAGACAGGGCGCGAGCCGATGATCGTCACGCGGCTGCCGATCAAGGACGACGAGGGTCGGACCATCGGCGGTGTGGGCTTCGCATTGTTCGACGAACTCAAGGCCCTCACGCCGATCTATGCCCATTACGCGCGGGTGCAGGCCGAACTGGCTGCCGCGCGGCGATCGCTGGATCAGGCGCGCCGCGCCAAGTACACCTTCGCGAGCTTCGTCGGCACCAGCCGGGCGGCGCAGGAGGTCAAGCGTCAGGCGCGCCGGGCGGCCCAGGTGGAATCGCCAGTGCTGCTGCTCGGCGAGACCGGCACCGGCAAGGAGCTGCTGGCGCACGGCATTCACGCGGGTTCGGCGCGTGCCGAAAAGCCGCTCGTGACCGTCAATGTCTCGGCGATTCCCGACACGTTGCTCGAAGTGGAGTTCTTTGGCGCCGCGCCGGGTGCCTATACCGGCGTCGACCGCAAAGGCCGCGTCGGCAAGTTCGAACTGGCCGATGGCGGGACGCTGTTTCTCGATGAAATCGGCGACATGCCGCTCGCGCTGCAGAGCAAGTTGCTGCGCGCGCTCCAGGATCGAGAGTTCGAACCACTTGGCTCCAACCGGATCGTGCGATCCGATGTGCGCATCATCGCTGCCACGTCCGCCGACCTGCCGGGGCTGGTGGCGGCAGGCAGGTTCCGCCCGGACCTCTACTACCGGCTCAACGTGCTGACCATCGACCTGCCGCCGCTGCGGGAGCGACTGGGCGATCTGGTGCCGATGGCCTACGCAATGATCGAGGAACTCTGCATCAAGGCGGCCCGGCAGCCGATGGGGCTGGGCGCGGACGCATTGAAGCTGCTCGGCGAGTACGACTGGCCGGGCAACGTGCGCGAACTGCGCAATGTGCTGGAGCGTGTGGTGATGCTGTGCGACGAGGATGCGATCGACGCCGCGACACTGGCGCCGCTGCTTGGGCTGGGGCGCGTGCCGTCCGCCGTCCATGCGGGCCCTCAATCGGCACCGGAATCCGCACGCCGTCCGACGACAGTGATTCCGGAGACACCCGTGCCGCCGGAGGTGGCAGCAGACGTGGCCATCGCCCACGTCCCCGGCGTTCAGACCGCGGCGCCCGCGCAATCCTATGCCGACGCCATGGCGCAGTTCGAAGCGGCCTTCCTGCATCAGGCGCTGGACGCCTGCGGAGGCCGCGTAGCCGAGGCCGCCGCCCGCATCGGGCTCAGCCGCGCGGCGTTCTACAAGAAGCTGGCGGCCGGAAAGGCCAGGTAGTTCCGGGGCGTCACGGCGCCATGCTAACGTCGCGCGTCACACAGTTATTTCGATCCACGGGAGTCTTCATGCAATCGGGCATTGTCGAGTCGGGCTACGGGTCAGATCCGGTCGGTCTGGTCAGCGGTTTCTTGTTCGAACCGGGGCAGCCCTTGCGGGAGATCGACTCGACAGGCGCGGCGGCCTGGCTGCGTCAGAACGGCAATGCCGCGCCGACCACGGCACGCCACGACCAGCCGTTTCTCTGGCTTCACTTCAACCTGTCCCACAGCGCCTGCGAGCGCTGGATGAAAGGCCAGCTCGGCCTGCCAGAAGACTTCTTCGAAGCGCTGCGGCAGGGCTCGCATTCGACACGTATCGAGCGCCAGGACGATGCGCTGCTGGCCGTGGTCAACGATGTGATCTACAACTTCGGCGTGGTCTCCACTGACATTTCCACGCTGTGGGCCCATGCCGATCACCGGCTGCTGGTGACGGCCCGCGCACGGCCACTGCGGTCGGTGGACCGCCTGCGCGCCGCGGTGCGCAGGGGCGAGCCATTCCGCTCGCCGCTGGATCTGGTGGTGCACCTGCTGCGCGATCAGGCCGACGTGCTCGTGCAGATCGTGCGCGAGACCGGTATCAATGTCGACCAGATCGAGGACCAGTTGCTGTCCCAGCGGCTGCACTCGAACCGCGCTGACCTGGGCGCGATGCGTCGTGGCCTGGTGCGACTGCAGCGCCTGCTGGCGCCGGAGCCCGGCGCGCTGTTCCGTCTGCTGAACCGTCCGCCGGCGTGGCTCCTCGAAGGCGATTTGCGCGAGCTGCGCGAGTCGACCGAAGAGTTCTCGCTGGTGCTGAACGACCTTGCCGCGCTGGTGGAGCGGATCAAGCTGCTGCAGGAAGAGATCGCCGCCAAGCTCAACGAACAGACCAACCGCACGCTGTTCACGCTGACGCTGGTTACCGTGCTGGCGCTGCCGATCAACATCGTGGCCGGCTTCTTCGGCATGAACGTGGGCGGGATTCCTCTGGCGGATCATCCGCACGGCTTCTGGGTGCTTGTGGTGCTGGTGGCCAGCTTCACGGTGCTGGCCGGGCGCTGGGCATTCCGCAAGCAGGCCGAGTAGGCTGGCAGTCGATTCATGCAAGTGCCACACTGAAAGCGTACGATTTCCGGCGCACGGCCGTACGTCAGTCCGGCGTACGTGATGGAGGAAAGCCATGGATTACAACGACGAGGCGCTGATCCGCCGCATCCACCAGGAAGTGGCGGATTACTATGACGAAGAGCTCGAACTCGAACTCGAAGATCGTGACCCGGGACTGGTCCAGCGTGTGCTGGATGGCGATATTGGTGGCCCGGGGGACAACAGCAACCTCAACGGCGACGATATCGAGCGCGCCGAACGCCATCGCTATTTCCGTGAACTGTTCCGCCTGCAGGGCGAACTGGTCAAGCTGCAGAGCTGGGTGGTGGAAACCGGCCACAAGGTCGTCATCCTTTTCGAAGGGCGCGATGCGGCGGGCAAGGGTGGTGTGATCAAGCGGATCACGCAACGCCTCAATCCGCGTGTCTGCCGCGTGGCCGCGCTGCCGGCGCCGAACGATCGCGAGCGCACGCAGTGGTACTTCCAGCGTTACGTGTCGCATCTGCCGGCTGCCGGCGAAATGGTGCTGTTCGACCGTAGCTGGTACAACCGCGCGGGCGTCGAGCGCGTCATGGGTTTCTGCACCGACGAGCAGTATGAGGAGTTCTTCCGCTCGGTGCCTGAGTTCGAACGCATGCTCGTGCGCTCTGGTATCCAGGTCATCAAGTACTGGTTCTCGATCACGGACGACGAGCAGCATCTGCGCTTCCTGAGCCGCATCCACGATCCGCTCAAGCAGTGGAAGCTGAGCCCGATGGATCTGGAGTCACGCCGTCGCTGGGAAGAGTACACGCGCGCCAAGGAAGTGATGCTCGAGCGCACGCACATCGACGAGGCGCCGTGGTGGGTGGTGCAGGCGGTCGACAAGAAGCGCGCGCGCCTGAACTGTATCCATCACTTGTTGCAGCAGATGCCGTACGTGGAGCCGCAACAGCAGAGCGTCCTGCTGCCCGAGCGGGAGCGTCATGCCGATTACGTGCGGCATCCCGTGCCGGGCAACATGATCGTGCCGGAAATCTACTGACACCGGACGCCGCGGCCGGACCCCGGCCGCGGCGCTCCCGAGATGACCGATACCCTGCGTTATCGCAAATCTTGCGCTGCACCGGGGTGATTCGGGTCTCAAGCGCAGCCATGGGCGCGTCGATATCCAAGGGTGACCCCGGGGACGACGCGCAAGGGCGCGTCGGCATCACTGGGGACCGTCTACCTTTCCTCGGGAGTCCCCTTGATGCGTCAAAACCTGGCACGCGCGTCCGCGTGCGTACGACCCTTTCCGCGTGTTTCTGGCTGGACTGGGCTGGCAGCGATGAGTGTGCTGGCGCTGGCAGCCTGTGGCGGCGGTGGCGATGGTGGGTCTGGCCCCACCGCCACGCCCTCTGCCACCACGACCACCACTACCACCACGACGACGCCCCCCGCTACGCCTGCGCCGCTGCTGGTCAGCGGCCTTGACCAGTCGTGCAGCGGCTGCGGCGCGGCCTCCGCCAGCAGCTATGCGGGTGCCGGTACCGGTATCTGGGGTCGCGCTCCGGGTAGCAGTGACATGGACGTCCAGTACGCCATCTCCGGCGTGGCCGGACGGTCGATCTCGCTGATGCTGACCAACCTGTCAAGCATGTTGGTCGCCATGCCGGCCTCGGTCTCGTCGAGTGTGGCGGCGGATATGCTGTCGCCCCAGGCATTGAGCGTGGTCTCGGACGCCGAAGCCACGCAGCGCGCCATCGGCGAGTACAACCGCGCGGGCTGGGTGGACACCCTCCAGAACGGGCCGGCGCCACGGCTGAGCACGATGGGCGTGTCCGCGCCGCTGTCCGCGACGGTCGGTCTGGCAGTGGGTGCGCAGAAGAGCTGGTATCACACCGACAAGACTACGCGTCCGGCCACGTTGCGCACGCAGGTGACGGCCCCGGGCAATGTGCGAGTCAACTTCTGGGTCGAGGACGCCGAGTTCACCGCCGGGAACATTACGCAGGCGATGGTCGACGGTCTGGCCGCCGCGTTCGCGAACAGCGGTGGCATCTACGACAAGCTCGTCAATATCGGCGGCCCGGTCTGGGGACCAAACAGCTACGGCGGCACGATGTTGCCCGATGGCCAGCCGCTGGACATCGTCATTCTCAATTTCAACCGCGACGGTCAGCCGTTCGGTACGGTCGGCTACTTCTGGAGCATGCACAACTTCCTGAAGAGCAGCGCACAGAACAGCAACGAGGCGATCTCGCTTTACCTGGACAGCGAGACCCTGTCTCTCGGCGGTGCATCGGGCTTGCAATCGGTCAAGACGGTCATGGCGCACGAAGGCACGCACATGCAGAACTTCTATCGCCGTCAGGTCAGCATGGGGGCTGCGTATGCCTACGACACGTGGCTGGAGGAAATGACGGCGATGCAGATGGAGGACTTCCAGAGTCACGATATCGACCCGACGTACAACCCCATCCGCGATCTGCGCCTGCCGGACTTCTATCGCTATGGCGCCTATAACTGCAACGTGCTGCAGTTCACGGGATTTGGCGCGTCGTGCGAAAGCTATTCGGTGTCCGGCAGTCTTGGCGGCTTCCTCGATCGCCAGCTTGGCCTGGCGTTCTACAAGGATCTGCTGACGCGCGCCACGGCGGATTCGAAGACCGTGCTCGATCAGGCGATTCGCGCGGCACGACCGGGCTGGACGTTCGAGCAGGCCCTGCTGAACTGGAAAGTGACCACGACCGCCGCGTTGCCGGCAGCGTCGGCGCCCACCGGATTTGGCTACCCGGGCCGGACGGATGGCACGTATGTGCTGCCACAGATCGATCCGTCGCTGCCGGCGTATGCGGCGCTGCGAAAACTGCCGGCCATCGCCCCAATTTTCCTGCAGGGCTATGGCACTTACGCGGCTGCGCGTAGCGACAGCAACGGCGTGTACAGCGACAAGGTGCGCGTGCCGGCGGGTGCGGCGCTGTCGGTCGTGGTGTATTGATTCGGGAGTCAGGCGCGTCAGGCGCGTGGATGGGATTTCCCCGCCACGCGCCTACGGCAGCACTCCCGGAAACGCTTCCTCGAATGACTGCACCAGTCCGGTCATCTCGCCATCGTAGCCGGGCAACGCATTGACGCGCTCCCGGAAACTCCCGCTCTTCATCGCGTTCACCGCTCCCGTCAGCGCCGGGTTCTGCAGCGCCTTCGTCTCGATGGCGAAGAAGTAGCGCTCCTTGAGCACCGGCACGAACTCCAGCCCGAAGCGGCGCGCGGCCGTCTCCACGCCGAAGCCCACGTCGGCCATGCCGCTGCCGATATACGCGGCCACCGCGGCGTGGGTGAACTCGCCGTTGTTGAAGCCTTCGATGCGGCTGCTGTCGATGCCGCGCCTTGCGAGCATCAGGTCCAGCAGCAACCGGGTGCCGGAGCCCATCTGGCGATTGACGAACCGCACGTCGGGTCGCACCAGGTCTTCCAGCGTCAACACATTGAGCGGGTTGCCCGGCCGCACGAACAACCCCTGCGCGCGCGTGGCCAGGTGAATCAGGCAGTGGGTTTGCGGATGCAGCAGGCGCGTGAATCGCCGCAGTGTCTCTTCCTCGAACTCGCCGATCGGCACGTGGAAGCCGGCGATGTCGCAGGCGCCTTCGGCCAGCGCGGCGGCGGCTTCCAGGCTGCCGCAGTACTTCAGGTCGTGCCGCACCTTCTGTTCATCGAGAAAATCGCGCAGCGCGGCCACCGCGAATCCGTGGCTGGCATGGATGCGCACGGCCGGGTCGGACTCGGCCATCAGCTTCTTGAGTTCGATATCGAGTTCCGAGGCCAGGCTTTCCAGCGTGGGCGACAGCCGCGCGGCAATGCGCTTGCTGGCCCAGACGAGTTGCTGCGCCAGCGGCGTCAGCACCGATCCGCGCCCGCGTGTCTTGGCGATCAGCGCGCCGCCGAACAGGGTTTCCGCATCGCGCAGGATTCCCCAGGCGTAGCGATATGACAACGACACCGCTTCCGCCGACTGGGCGATATTGCCGGTGGCCTCGATATGGCCGAGCAACGCCACGAGCCGCGATACGTCGAGCGCTGGCGCCGGTGTCCGGGCCGTGTCGTCGCGAATCTGCAGGTGAGGGTGGATCGAAATGCGGAGCATATGCGGAAAATAGCATATTGAACGGGGCAAACCACGATCCTATAGTCGCACAAAGCGGCAAAAAAGCCAGCTTCGGTGCCACCAAATATGTAGAAAAAAGCCGATATCGGTGGGCGCCGCAAAACGGTACGGAGACACAGTTCATGCCAGATACCATCCCCACCGGCGGTGACGCCGCGGGCGTTGCCGACGCCGTCGCACGCATCGTGGCCGCCCGGCGCGACATGCCAGGCGCGCTGCTGCCGATCCTGCACGACATCCAGGTCAGCCAGGGTTTCATTCCGGCCGATGCGGTACCGGTCATCGCGCGCGCGCTCAACCTGTCGCGCGCAGAGGTCCATGGCGTGATCACGTTCTATCACCACTTCCGCGAGCGGCCGGCCGGCCGTACCGTGGTGCAGATCTGCCGCGCCGAGGCTTGCCAGTCCGTCGGCGCCGATGCGCTTGCCGCCCATGCGCGCAAGGCCCTCGGGTGCGACTTCCACGAGACCACCGCAGATGGCCAGTTCACGCTTGAGCCGGTCTATTGCCTCGGCCAGTGCGCCTGCGGCCCGGCGATGACAATCGGCGATCGTTTGCATGGTCGCGTCGACACGCAGCGATTCGACAAGCTGATCGACGCAGTCCGCGAGCGCGAGGAGGCCCAGGCATGAGCACGACGATCTTCGTACCCCGCGACTCCACCGCATTGGCGCTGGGCGCAGATGAAGTGGCGCAGGCCATCGCGCGCGAGGCGGAAAAGCGCGGCGTGGATGTGCGCATCGTGCGCAACGGCTCGCGCGGGCTGTTCTGGCTGGAACCGCTCGTCGAGGTGCAGACCGATGCGGGCCGGGTGGCGTATGGCCCGGTCACCGAGGACGATGTGTCCGTGCTGTTCGACGCGGGATTCCTCCACGGCGGCAGCCATGCGCTGAGCCACGGCGCGACTGCCGAGATTCCGTTCCTGAAGAAGCAGGAGCGGCTGACGTTCATGCGCGTCGGCATTACCGACCCCTTGTCGCTTGACGACTACATCGCGCACGAGGGCTTCGTTGGGCTGACCCGCGCGCTGTCGATGGCGCCCGCGGAGATCGTGCAGGAGGTCGTCGATTCTGGCCTGCGCGGCCGTGGCGGCGCAGCGTTCCCGACCGGCATCAAATGGAAGACCGTGCTCGGCGCCAGGTCCGACGTCAAGTACGTGGTGTGCAATGCCGACGAGGGCGACTCGGGCACATTCTCCGACCGCATGGTGATGGAGGACGATCCGTTCATGCTGATCGAGGGCATGGTGATCGCGGGTCTGGCCGTCGGGGCAGAGCAGGGCTACATCTACACGCGATCCGAGTATCCGCACGCGATTGCCGCGACGGCGGCAGCGATCGAGATCGCCACGCGTGCCGGCTGGCTTGGCGACGACATTCGCGGCAGCGGCCGCCGCTTCCAGCTGGAAGTGCGCAAGGGTGCCGGCGCCTACGTCTGCGGGGAGGAAACCGCGCTGCTCGAAAGCCTGGAAGGCAAGCGCGGCGTGGTGCGCGCCAAGCCTCCACTGCCTGCGCTGGAGGGGCTGTTCGGCAAGCCTACCGTCATCAACAATGTGATCTCCCTGGCCACCGTGCCGGTGATTCTCGCGCGCGGCGCGAAGTTCTATCAGGACTTCGGCATGGGCCGGTCGCGCGGCACGCTGCCGTTCCAGCTGGCCGGCAACATCCGCCAGGGTGGTCTGGTCGAGAAGGCGTTCGGCGTGACGCTGCGCGAGCTGATGCTCGACTATGGCGGCGGCACGCGCAGCGGACGTGCAATCCGCGCGGTGCAGGTGGGCGGGCCGCTCGGCGCCTACCTGCCCGACTCACGCTTCGATACACCGATCGACTACGAGGCGTACGCGGCGTTCGGCGCGGTAGTGGGGCACGGCGGCATCGTGGTGTTCGACGAGACTGTGGACATGGCGAAGATGGCGCGCTACGCAATGGAGTTCTGCGCGATCGAGTCGTGCGGCAAGTGCACGCCATGCCGGATCGGGTCCACGCGCGGCGTCGAGGTGATGGACCGCATCATCGCCGGCGACCAGCCCGTGAAGCACGTGGCGCTGGTGCGCGATCTTTGCGACACGATGGTCAACGGATCGCTTTGCGCGATGGGCAGCATGACGCCGTACCCGGTACTGTCCGCATTGGACGAGTTTCCGGAAGACTTCGGCCTGTCGGGCAAGGCTGCGAAGGCAGCCTGAACGCGGCCTGAGCGCGGCAATCAGAAAAAGCACGACGCGCTCCTCAGGAGCGCGCGACCTCACAGCAGTGAAAGACGGGAGACATCCCTTGAACGCTCGAGACGATTTCGACTACGGTACCCCGGCCAGCGACGCCGAAACGCAGGTTACGCTGGAAATCGACGGGGTATCCGTCACCGTGCCAGCTGGCACCTCCGTGATGCGCGCCGCCGCCGAGGCGGGCGTGGGCGTGCCGAAGCTCTGCGCCACCGATTCGCTGAAGGCATTCGGATCGTGCCGCCTGTGCCTGGTGGAGATCGAAGGCCGGCGCGGTTATCCGGCTTCTTGCACCACGCCCGTCGAAGCAGGAATGAAGGTGCGCACACAAAGCGAGAAGCTCGGCGATCTGCGCCGGGGCGTGATGGAACTCTATATCTCCGATCACCCGCTCGACTGCCTGACCTGCCCGACCAACGGCAACTGCGAGTTGCAGGACATGGCCGGCGTGGTGGGCCTGCGCGAAGTGCGATACAACGATGGCGCCGGCACTGCCCCGCCGATCGCCACGCACACGCATCTGGCCAAGGACGAATCGAATCCGTACTTCACGTATGACACGTCCAAGTGCATCGTCTGCAATCGCTGCGTGCGTGCCTGCGAGGAGACGCAAGGCACGTTCGCGCTGACGATCAGCGGCCGGGGCTTTGATTCGCGTGTGGCGGCCGGCACCAGCCAGCCGTTCATGGAATCGGACTGCGTGTCGTGTGGCGCCTGCGTCCAGGCGTGCCCCACCGCCACACTGACGGAAACGTCGGTGATCCAGCTGGGCCAGGCATCCCACAGCAAGATCACCACGTGCGCGTACTGCGGCGTGGGCTGCTCGTTCAAGGCCGAGATGAAGGGCAACGAGGTCGTGCGGATGGTGCCTTACAAGGACGGCGCCGCCAACGAGGGCCATGCCTGCGTGAAGGGCCGTTTCGCGTGGGGCTATGCCACGCACAAGGACCGCATCCTGAAGCCGATGATTCGCGCCAGGATTACCGACCCGTGGAGGGAAGTGTCGTGGGAAGAGGCGATCGGATACGCGGCCTCGCAGTTCCGGCGCATCCAGGCGGAGCACGGCAAGGATTCGATCGGCGGCATCGTTTCGTCGCGCTGCACCAACGAGGAAGGCTATCTGGTGCAGAAGCTCGTGCGAGCCGCGTTCGGCAACAACAACGTCGACACCTGCGCACGCGTCTGCCATTCGCCCACCGGCTACGGCCTGAAGACGACCATCGGCGAATCGGCTGGCACGCAGACGTTTCGCTCGGTGGCCAAGGCCGACGTGATCATGGTTATCGGCGCCAATCCGACCGATGGGCACCCGGTGTTCGCCTCGCGCATGAAGCGTCGCCTGCGCGCCGGGGCCAGGCTGATCGTGGTGGACCCGCGCCGCATCGACCTGGTGGAATCGCCGCATATCCGCGCCGACTATCACCTGCAGTTGCGTCCCGGTACCAATGTGGCAGTGGTGACGTCGATCGCGCACGTGATCGTCACGGAGGGGCTGCTGGCCGAGCAATTCATCGCCGAGCGTTGCGAGGACCGCGCGTTCCAGCAATGGCGCGATTTCGTCGCATTGTCCGAGAACTCGCCTGAGGCACTCGAAGCGGAGACCGGCGTGCCGGCCGAACAACTGCGCGGCGCGGCCCGCCTCTACGCCACTGGCGGCAACGCCGCGATCTATTACGGCCTGGGTGTGACCGAACATGCGCAGGGCTCGACCACGGTGATGGGCATCGCCAATCTGGCCATGGCCACCGGCAACATCGGTCGCGAAGGCGTGGGCGTCAATCCGCTGCGCGGCCAGAACAACGTGCAGGGGTCGTGCGATATCGGCTCGTTCCCGCATGAACTGCCGGGCTATCGTCATGTGTCGGACTCGACGGTGCGCGGCAGCTTCGAGGCCGCGTGGAATGTCGAGATCAACCCCGAGCCCGGTCTGCGTATTCCGAACATGTTCGAAGCGGCAATCACCGGATCGTTCCGGGGTCTGTACTGCCAGGGCGAGGACATTGTCCAGTCCGACCCGAATACGCAGCACGTGGCCGAAGCGCTGTCGTCGATGGAGTGCATCGTCGTGCAGGATATCTTCCTGAACGAAACCGCCAAGTACGCGCACGTGTTCCTGCCGGGTTCGTCGTTCCTGGAGAAGGATGGCACGTTTACCAACGCGGAGCGCCGGATCTCGCGCGTGCGCAAGGTGATGCCGCCGAAGGCCGGTTACTCGGACTGGGAGGCAACGATCCTGCTGTCGAACGCGCTCGGTTATCCGATGCACTACAACCATCCGTCCGAGATCATGGACGAGATTGCGCGCCTCACGCCCACGTTCGCGGGTGTCAGCTACAAGAAGCTCGAGGAACTTGGCAGCATCCAGTGGCCGTGCAATGCCGAGGCCCCGGAGGGCACGCCGACCATGCACGTGGACACCTTCGTGCGCGGCAAGGGCAAGTTCATCATCACGAAGTACGTGCCGACCAGCGAGAAGGTCAACCGGAAGTACCCGCTGATCCTGACTACGGGCCGCATCCTGTCCCAATACAACGTTGGCGCACAGACACGGCGCACGCACAACGTGCATTGGCACGATGAGGACCGGCTCGAGATCCATCCGCACGATGCGGAGGAACGTGGGATCAAGGATGGCGACTGGGTCGGGATTCAGAGCCGTGCCGGTGAAACCGTGCTGCGAGCGATCGTCAGCGAGCGGATGCAGCCCGGCGTGGTCTACACGACGTTCCACTTCCCCGAGTCCGGCGCCAACGTGATCACGACCGACAACTCGGACTGGGCCACCAATTGCCCGGAGTACAAGGTGACGGCCGTGCAGGTGATGCCGGTGGCGCAGCCCTCCACGTGGCAGCGCAACTACCATGCCTTCAACGAGGAACAGCTGGCACACCTGCGCGCGGCCGGCGAGCCCGCACCGACGCGATGAACCAGGGAGCACGGCGATGAAGCGAGACATGCCTGACGAGAACGGCCTGGGAGAAGCTGGAGTATTGCCAGTGCAGCACACGCGTGCGGTCACGCGCTGGCGGCAGGGCGCCGCCTCCGCCGAGATCGATCATCTGGCCGAGGAAGTGCCGGTGGCGTTCGAGTACAACGGCATCTCCCACGCGGTGATGCTGGCCACGCCGGCGGACCTGGAGGATTTCGCCATCGGCTTCAGCCTGACCGAGGGCGTGGTCGACAGCGCGCGCGACATCTACGGCATCGAGGTGGAAGCCGCCGAGAATGGCGTGACGGTGAAGCTGGAGATCGCCAGCGCCGCGTTCGTCGCGCTCAAGAGCCGGCGCAGGGCGCTGGCGGGACGTACCGGGTGCGGTCTCTGCGGCACGGAATCGCTCGATGAGGTCATGCGCGCGCCGCGGAAGGTGCAAAGCGCCGCGGTGTTCGATCCCGTGGTGTTCGATGATGCCTTCGCCGCGCTGCACAAGCGGCAGGCGCTGCTGCGCGATACCGGGGCCACACACGCGGCAGCGTGGTTGCGGGCAGATGGCGACGTATCACTGGTGCGCGAGGACGTGGGCCGCCACAACGCGCTCGACAAACTGGCCGGCGCGCTGGCGCAGGGCGGCGAGGACGTGAGTCGTGGCGCCGTGATCGTCACCAGCCGTGCCAGCTACGAGATGGTGCTCAAGACGGCCTCGATTGGCGCGGGTATCCTGGCGGCGGTGTCCGGATCAACGGGGCTGGCTGCGCGTCTGGCCGAATCGGCGGGTGTCACGCTGGCCGGTTTCGTGCGCGGCGGCAGCCTGGTCGCCTACTCTCACCCCCAACGACTCAAGCTTGCGTAGGGTCTTTCATGCATATCGACAATCTGGTCAAGATGGCCAATCAGATCGGCACGTTCTTCGAAGCGATGCCAGATCGAGATGAAGCGCTGGGTGATATCGCCAGCCATCTGAAGCGGTTCTGGGAGCCACGCATGCGGCGCGCGCTGCTGGCCCATATCGACACGACGGGCGGGGAAGGGCTCGATCCGATCGTGCAGGCTGCCGTGGCGCGTCATCGCGACAAGGTGGCGGTGGCGCAGGCGGCCGCGTGACGCGCGAGCCTACTTGAGCCGCAGCGGTTCGAGCAGTGCGGCATCGTACTGGGCGCGCGTGATGCGGCCCAGTTCCAGCATCCGCAGCAGGATGTAGGCCTGGCGCTGGCGAGCGCGGCGCGGATTGACCACCGGGTTGTTGGCGGATGGCGCCTTGGGCAGCCCGGCCAGCATCGCGCATTCGGCCAGCGTGAGCCGGTCGACCGGTTTGCCGAAGTAGGTCTCGGCAGCCTCACCGAAGCCATACGCGCCCTGGCCAAGGTAGATCTTGTTCAGGTAGATCTCCAGGATTTCATCCTTGCTCAGTGCGTTTTCGATCCGGTACGCCAGCAGGATTTCGTAGAGCTTGCGCGTGTAGGTCTTCTGGCGCGACAGATAGAAGTTACGCGCCACCTGCATCGTGATCGTCGACGCGCCTTGCGAGAGGTCGTCGGAGAGATTGGCGATGCCGGCGCGCATCGCGCCCACATAGTCCACGCCGTCATGCAGGTAGAAGCGGTCGTCTTCGATGGCGACCACGGCCTCGGGCAAGTTGTGCGGGAAATCCGCGATCTTCACGTAGCCGGGCGAATCGCGAAATGCCGTCAGCGCGTCGAGGGACGGCAACTGCCGATTCGCCATCACGATGACGAAGGCCAGCAGCAGGGCGCCACCGATGGTGGCGAGCAGAACGAATTTGACGAGGGCGGACCAGAGACGTTGCATGGCGCGTATTGTGCCATTGGCGGCCATCGCGTCTGGGAAATCTCTGATGCTCTCCAGTCTCCGGTCCGTGCGAAGCGTGCTTCAACGGCCTACGCCGCCGGCATATCCACCCCCAGATCCCCCGCCAACGCTGCCAGATGGCTCCAGATCTTCGGATTGATCTCCAGATGCGTTGCCGCAGCGGCGCGATGCATGGCCTCGTACTCGCCCGGATACTGCACCTGGTCGAAACCCGGTGCAGGCGGCGTGTCGTGCAGGTAGCGCACGAAGGCCTCTACCTCGTCCCGTTCCCAGTTGATGCCGAGATCGAGTTCGGGATTCAGCAGCACCGCGAACAGGTTGTTCGTGGCCACGCCACCGCGCGGGTTGTCCGGCTGGATCGTGCCGCCGCCGGACAACACCCCGGCCAGCAGTTCCGCCACCACGCCGAGGCCGTAGCCCTTGTGCGCGCCAAACGGCAGCAGCGATCCCGGTTGATCGTCGAACATGACCCCCGCATCGGTAGTCGGGTTGCCTTCGGCGTCGATGATGCTGTTCTCCGGCGCGGGCTCGCCTTTCTCCGCCAGCACGCGTGCCTTGTTGATGGCGATGGCGCTGGTGGCGATATCGACGACCAGCGGCGGTCGCCCGTTCGGCATCGGCCCGGCAAAGCAAAGCGGATTAGTGGTGAGCCGTGGCACGCGGCCGCCGAAGGGCGCGACCACGGGCGGGCGGTTGATCACGTTGGTGAAGCTCAACAGCACGAAGCCCGCATGGGCCACCATCTCGCCATAGTGGCCCATGCGGCCAAGGTGGTGTGATTTGCGCAGTGTCACGATGCAGTGACCATGCTGGCGCACACGTTCGATGGCACGCGTCATCACGGTCTTGCCGACGTGCTGGCCAAAGCCGCCGTTACCGTCGAACACCATCAGCATGTCGCGGTCGAGCACGCACGCGGCGCGGCCGGTGGGATTCACGTTGCCACTCTCGATGGCACGGCGGTAGTTCGGCAGGATCGACAGGCCGTGGCTGACGTAGCCGCTGCGATCGGCTTCCACCAGGTGCTCGGCCACGTCATCGGCGATATCGGCGGGCACACCCTGCGCCGCCAGGATACTGCGCGCGAACTGCCGCGCGCTGTCTAGGGTAATTTTCATCGTTGTTGGGGGCGAAGGTTTGGGGGCGCTTGTGTCAGCGGCTAGGTTGCGTGTTTGCCGATCAGATCCAGCCAAGCCAGCGCCAGTACGTCGACGCAAACAGCAGCATCAGCAGATACCCGATGATCGTGGTCGGGATGCCGATGCGCGCGAACTGTCGTCCGTTGAAGGTATCGGTGCCCAGGCAGACCATGTTCTGCGGCGCGTTGATGGGCAGGATGAAGCCGAAGCTGACCGTGAAGCCGAGCAGCATCGTCATGCCGACCTTGTTCATGTCGCCGGGTATCGTTTGCAATACCGAGATCAGGATCGGCAGCATCGCGGAGGTCAGCGCCGTGGCGCTGGCAAAGCCGAGGTGGATCAGAATCAGGAATGCCGCCAGCACGGCAAAGACTAGCAGCGTGCCGTGATTGGCCAGGCCGGAATGCGTGACGACGAACTTGCCGAGCCATTGGCCGGCCTGCGTGGTCAGCAGTGCGGTGCCCAGGCTGATACCGACGCCGAACACGATCAGCGTGCCCCAGGGCGTGCGTTGCTGCATCGTCTTCCAGTCCATCACGCCGATGCGCGGCAGCATCAGGATCACCAGGCCGACGAACGTGATCGATGCCGTATCGAACTTGTGCAGCTTGCCCTCGGTGGCCCAGAACAGCAGCAGGCCGATGGCGACGGCAGCCAGACGCTTCTGTGGGCCGGTCATCGGACCCAGCGCGGCCAGCTCACGCTGCACGGCTTCCTTGCCGCCCGCAATCGCGTCGGTTTCAGGCGGTAGCAGCCAGCGCACGAGGAAGTACAGCACGATCGACATCGCGATGGCCCAGGGGGCGCCGGCAATCAGCCATTGCAGCCAGGTCACGCGTTCGCCGAGCAGCTTGTCCATGAAGCCCGCGGTCAGCAGGTTCTGTGCGGCGGCGGTCTGGATACCGACGTTCCAGACGCTGGTGGCCTGGGCGACCATGATCATGATGCCGGCTGCGATGTTCGACTTCTTGTCGACGCCGAATGCGGCGATTACGCCCATCATGATCGGCACGGTACATGCGCTGCGCGCGGTGGCGCTCGGCACCACCAGGCTGAGCAGGATCGTGACGGCGATCGTGCCGATCAGGATGCGCCGGGTACTGGTGCCGATGGCCGACAAGGTGACCAGCGCGATGCGCCGGTCCAGTCCGGTCACGGTCATGGCCGCCGAGATGAACAGCGCGGCGGCGACGAGGGCCAGCGCGGTGTTCGAGAAGCCCGCCAGGGCCATGCCGAGTGCGCGCGACGTGCCGTATAGCGTGTTGGGGTCATTGACCATCGGCGAGAAGCCGATCAGGCCTGCCATCAGCGACGTGATCATGATGGCGCTGGTCTCGTAGGTCACCGCTTCGGTAATCCACACCACGACCGCGAATGCCAGGATGGCCAGCATGCGCTGACCGGCCACAGGCAGGTCGGCCGGCATCGGAATCAGGAGCACCGCGATCAGCACGATCACGGCGGCATATAGACCCCAGTGGATGTTGAGCTTGGGCGCGGCCGGGATGGCCGTCGCGGCGGTGGGGGCGCCGGGGGCGGCAGGAGGTACTTGTGATTCAGGCATCGTGGAATCCCCATGTTGGATCAGCCTGTCGGTCGCGTCGTATCGCAGGATCGCCGCGGCCGACATGGGCTCATTATGTGAAGCCAAGGCCGATGTGCCAAGGTGCCGATGACGGCGCAATTGCTGGATATCAACTCACTGCGATGTCAGGCTTCGATGCCGGCAATGGGGCCTTGTGCGGATCGAGTGAGTGTGATTGCGCGTGGATGGGCGTATGAGCGGCACGGAAGCATGAAGCCGTACGTGGCACCTGTCCTTCGATGCGGCGATCTGAAATAATTGAAGTCGATGTTGAACGTTTTTGGAAGGCGTGCATGACGGCACGCGGATGTGAAATGACCAACAATATGAATCACGACGCACGCCCTTCCTTGGGGCTGGAAACGATCCCCAATGCGCGTGACCTTGGCGGACTGGCCGGTTTGTCCGGCCGTCGCGTCAGGTCGGGCAAGCTCTATCGCAGCGCGAATCCCGCGCTGGCCTCGGCCGCCGATCTCGATCGCCTGCATTCGCTCGATCTGGATATCGTCGTCGATTTCCGGTCTCCGGGCGAGAAGTCGCCTGCCGAGGCCGCTTTCGGCGAGCGCTTTCACTGGCTCGCGGTGCCGGTGCTGGAGGGCAGCATGGCGATGGATGTGCTGGTGCCGCGCCTGCGTGCAAGCACGCCCACGCAGATGCGCGACTTCATGCTCGATGTGTACCGCGATTTTCCGGTGCGCTACCGCGAGGCGTTCGGCGCGTTCCTGCGCCATGCCGAGGCCGGCCGCACGCTGTTCTATCACTGCACCGCAGGCAAGGACCGCACAGGCTTTGCGTCGTTGCTGTTGCTATCGGCGCTTGGCGTGTCGCAGGACGAGATCGTCGCCAATTACCTCGAATCCAATCACTGGAATCGTCGCCTCAACGAAGATGTGCTGGCGCGCGTGGCCCCGATCGGGGTCGACGCGGACGTCATCACGCCGTTGCTCGAAGTGCGGCCCGAGTACCTGGAAGCATCGATGGATGCGATTGCGCAGGCCTACGGCAGTGTGGAGCAATTTCTTGCCGATGACCTGCGCATCGATGTGGGGCAACTACGCGGGCACTACCTCGAAGATTAGCCGCCGTTTAGCAGGATCTTCGCGGTCGAGAGAGCGATCATGCCTTCCTCGTCCGTCTGCAGCGCCAGCACCGGCACGCGGCTTGTGTCGCTGCTGATGCGTTGGCAGTTGTCGCCATTGGCCGCGGCATCCAGCGAGATGCCGAAGAGATCGGTGAGGTGCGCGCAGACGCGTGCGCGCACGTCCGGCGAGTTGGCGCCGATACCAGCCGTGAAGACCAGTCCATCCAGGCCACCCAGCGTGACGGCGAGCTTGCCGATTTCCTGTGCGGCGCGATAGGCGTAGAAGTCCACGGCCAGCTTCGCGCGCGGCGTATCGCTGGCCAGCAGCGCGCGCATGTCGCTGCTGACGCCGGAGATACCCTTCAGGCCCGATTGCCCATAGAGCATCGTCTGGATTGCGTCGGGCGTCATCCCTTGCGCCGCCAGCCACAGCACCGCACCGGGGTCGATCGTGCCGCAGCGCGTGCCCATCGGCATGCCGTCCAGCGCCGTGAGGCCCATGGTCGATTCCACGCTCTTGCCGCCGCGCATCGCGCACAGGCTCGCGCCGTTACCGAAGTGGGCAACGATCACGCGGCCCTCGGCCAGGTCGGGCGCCACCTGCTTGAGCCGGCGCGCGATATACGCGTAGGACAGCCCATGAAAGCCGAAACGCCGGATGCCCTGCTCGTAGTACTCGTAGGGTAGCGCCATCAACTGGGCCATCGGATCGTGCCCGGCGTGGAACGCGGTGTCGAAGCACGCTACCTGCAACAGGCCGGGCGCGGCGGCCCGCACCGCGCGGATCGCCGTCAGGTTGTGCGGCTGGTGCAGCGGCGCAAGTGGTACCAGCGCATCGAGCCTGGCGATCACGTTGTCGTCGATACGCACGGCGTCGGCAAAGTCCATGCCGCCATGCACCACGCGATGGCCGATCGCTACCGGCGGCGTGTCGCGCAGGCCTTCCTGCAGCCTGGCCTGGATCAGGCGGAACGCCGCATCGTGATCGGGCACCTGCTCCACGGGAAAGCGCTCGTCGGCGACGACGGTTCCATCGGCCAGGCGCCCCTCGATATGCGGCGCCACGCCGATCCCTTCGATCTGGCCGTGCGCAAGCTGCGCGGGCAGGACTTCGACGTCCTCGTGGGCAGCCTCCGGCACGGAGAAGATGGAAATCTTGACGCTCGATGAGCCGGCGTTGACGACGAGGATGACAGGGTGAGCAGTGGTCACGCGGCGAATCTCCTTAAGTGGCTTCAGACCTTGACGGCTGCCTCGGTGGCAACACGGCGTGCATGGGCGATGAGCACGGCGATCGCGCAACTACCAATGCGCGCGCGCACGCTGTCGGCGCGGCTGGTCAGGATGATCGGCACGCGCGCGCCAAGTACGATGCCAGCCGCTTCCGCACCGGCCAGGAACGTGAGCTGCTTGGCGAGCATGTTGCCGGCTTCGAGATCCGGCACGAGCAGGATATCGGGGTCGCCGGCCACTTCGGAGTGGATGCCCTTGGTTTCGGCCGCGGCCTTGCTGATGGCGTTGTCGAACGCCAGCGGGCCATCGAGCAGGCCGCCTTCGATCTGCCCGCGCAGGCTCATCATGCACAGCGCGGCGGCGTCGATCGTCGACGGGATCTTGTCCGTCACCGTTTCCACGGCCGAGAGAATCGCCACCTTGGGGCGCTCGACGCCGAGAATGCGCACGAGGTCGATCGCGTTGCGCACGATGTCGGCCTTCTCATTCAGCGTGGGGAAGATGTTGACCGCGGCGTCCGTGATGAACAGCGGCTTGTGATAGGTCGGCACGTCCATCGCGAAGACATGCGAAAGGCGCCGTTCCGTGCGCAAACCGCTGGTGCTGCGCGTCACGGCGTGCAGCAACTCATCGGTATGAAGGCTGCCCTTCATTAGCAGTTCGGCGCGGCCCGAGCGCACGGCTTCCACGGCGGCTTCGGCCGAAGCATGGCTGTGAGCTGTATCGATGATCGGCGTATCGCCGAGGGGCAGGCCGTGCTCTTCCGCCACTTGCCGGATGCGCCACTCCGGGCCAACCAGCAGTGGAGTAATCAGGCCAAGCCGTGCCGCTTCCAGTGCGCCATCGAGCGATGACTGGTCGCACGGATGCGCTACGGCGGTGGGGATGGGGGGCAGCCCCTCGCAACGCGCGAGCAGCTGGGCGTACTTGTCGGTGGACGATGTAATCGGCATAGGCAGCGTTCCCTGGAACCAAACGGTTTTGGAGGGCAGGCATCCTGGGGGCCACGGATGCTGCATTGCGCAAACGTCTTGCGGCAAAGTATATGCCAATGTTCCAACCGCCACGATGACACGCATATGTCATGGGTGGCCGATATGTTCGGAGTGGCGCTTCGGCCAATTGCCATGGCGCCGCGACACTGGTAGATTTTCGCTGTTGCATCGCAGCAAGCACACCGGCGCTGATCTATCGATCATCCGGACGACACGTCTTGCCGCGACACCCTGACTCCGCCTATCCAGACTGGGAGAAACGGAATGACCGCACGTCAACCGACCGCTGTCACATCGACAGCGGAGGCACCCTCACCGGCCGCGACCGCGCTCGCCGGGTTTCTTCCACCAGTTCCGCCTACCGCCATTGCGCATGCCGCATGGGAGTACGGCATCGATGCCTGGCAACGCTCGATCCTGTTCCTCGACATCCTTCGGCAGCGCGGCAATGAAACCGCGGAGCACGAGCGCGGTGGCATGCCGCCAGTGCTGGTGTTCGACTACGAGGTACTGATCGACGGCCGCGATTTGCCGACGCCGGTCAACTACGCGCTGGTTCGCATCGTGCCACCTGAAGGACAACCGACGGACCCGGCCAAGCGGCCGTTCGTGGTGATGGACCCCCGCGCGGGGCATGGTCCTGGCATCGGCGGGTTCAAGTCCGACAGCGAAATTGGCAATGCGCTGCGTGGTGGGCATCCGTGTTACTTCATCACGTTCTTTCGCGATCCTTGCCCAGGGCAGACGATCGAGGATGTCGCGCGTACAGAAGGCCTGTTTCTGCAGGCGGTCGCCGAGCGTCACCCCGATGCACCCGGGAAGCCATTCGTCGTCGGCAACTGTCAGGCAGGCTGGGCCCTGCTGATGCTGGCGGCTGCCGCGCCGGAAGTCACCGGCCCGATCCTGCTGGCTGGCGCGCCCGTGGCGTACTGGTCTGGGGTGCGTGGCAAGAATCCGATGCGGTACTCGGGTGGCCTGCTTGGTGGCACCTGGCTGGCATCGCTGGCGGCGGATCTGGGCAATGGCCGCTTCGACGGC
This sequence comes from Cupriavidus sp. HMR-1, assembly GCF_000319775.1. Taxonomy (NCBI): domain Bacteria; kingdom Pseudomonadati; phylum Pseudomonadota; class Betaproteobacteria; order Burkholderiales; family Burkholderiaceae; genus Cupriavidus; species Cupriavidus sp. HMR-1. The sequence goes on along the minus strand of NZ_ANKP01000019.1, from coordinate 18,419 downwards.
GCCTGGCTCGTACAGAACTTCGAGAAGCTCGATCCCGCGAACACGTTCTGGTCGAAGCTCTACAACGTTTATGCCAAGGCCGACACCGAGGGTCCGCGTTTCCTGGAGTTCGAGCGCTGGTGGGGCGGCCACTTCCTGATGAACCGGGAAGAGATCGACTGGATCGTGCAGAACCTGTTCGTCGGCAACCACCTCACAGCGGGCGAAGTGCGCAGCAACGACGGCAAGACGGTCATCGACCTGCGGAACGTGCGCTCGCCGGTGATCGTATTCGCCTCCTGGGGTGACAACATCACGCCGCCGCAGCAGGCGCTGAACTGGATTCCCGATCTCTACGCGAACGTTGACGAGATCGTCGCCAACGACCAGACCATCGTCTATTGCCTGCATCCTTCGATCGGCCACCTCGGCATCTTCGTGTCGGGTAGCGTGGCCAACAAGGAACACTCGGAACTCTTCTGCGCGCTGGACCTGATCGACGTGCTGCCGCCGGGCCTGTACGAAGCGAAGATCGAGGACATCGCGCCGGGCACGTCGCACAAGGATCTGATCGAAGGCCGCTACATGGTGCGCTTCGAACGACGCACGATCGACGACATCCTGTCGCTCGACGACGGCCGGGACGACGAACTGCCGTTCCAGGTGGTGCGCCGCGTGGCCGAGGTCAACCAGCATCTCTACGATACGTTTGCCTCGCCGTTCCTGCGCGCGATGTCGAACGAGTCGATGGCGGAGGTGATTCGGGCGGTGCATCCGACGCGGCTTGAACGATCGCTGGAAGGCGACACCAATCCGTGGATGCAATGGGTGAGCGCGATGGCGCCGGCCGTGCGCGAAGCGCGCCAGCCCGTATCTCCCGACAATCCGTTCCTGGCCATGCAGACCGCGATCTCCGATCAGATCGTGCGCTCGCTCGACCTGTACCGCGATATGCGCGATGCCTGGCAGGAACAGGCGTTCTGGTCGATCTACGCCACGCCGTGGCTGCCGGCCCTATTCGGCATGAAGGTGGATACCGAGCGCGCCGAGTCGCCCGCCGTTACCGCGCTGCGTACGGAGGTGGCGGAACTCCGCCGTCGCGAGGCGCTGTCCCGGATCGACGAGGGCACGCTGGTCGATGGGTTCCTGCGCATCCTGGCCTACGTGACCGGGGGCAAGTCCGCCATCGAGGAACGTCCATTCAACCTGCTACGCAAGCTGGCGGTGGAAAACCCGCCCGACGAGCGTTTCACACTGGCCGAATTCAAGGACGCGGTACGGCGTCAGAGCTATGTCGTCAGTCTTGACCCCGACGGCGCGCTGCGCACGCTGCCGCAACTCGTGCCGGACATGAAGGAGCGTCGCCGGGTGATGGTGCTGGCACATCGCGTGCTGACCGTTGGTGGCCCGCTCGAGGGTGAGTGGATGGAGCGTTACCGCAAGGTCGCCGACGTGATGGGTACCGATCACGGCAAGGCCACGCGCGAGGCGGGCGCCGACGCCCAGACCTGACTCCCGATAACCATTTCGCCCCGCCACCGCGTGCCGGAGGCGGGGCGGTCGTCGCGCATCGCTCATCACGTAGCTTCGCCGGAGAATCCGATGGTGCAAGTACCGAATCCACCCCTTGCAGGGGCGCGCGTGCTCGTCGTGGGCGTGGCGAACGAGGACTCGATTGCCTGGGGCTGCGCCCGGGCGTTCCGGGAAATGGGCGCCGAGATCGCGCTGACCTATCTCAACGACAAGGCACTGCCGTACGTGGAACCACTGGCGCGCCAGGTGGAGGCGCCGATCCTGATGCCGCTCGATGTCGAGGACGATGCGCAGATGGACGCGCTGTTCGCGCGCATCGCGGCGGAGTGGGGGCAACTGGATTCCCTGATCCATTCCGTGGCTTTCGCGCCGAAGGCCGACCTGCAGGGCGGACTGCTCAATTCATCGGCCACCGGGTTCGCGCGGGCGATGGATGTCTCCTGCCATTCCTTCATACGCATGGCGCGCCGCGCGGTGCCGCTGATGCCGCACGGCGGCACGATGTTCGCGATGAGCTATGACGGCGCCAACCGCGTGGTGCCGAACTATGACCTGATGGGGCCGGTAAAGGCTGCGCTGGAGGCCAGTTGCCGCTATCTGGCCTATGAACTCGGTCCGCGCTGCATCCGCGTGCACGCGATCTCGCCCGGGCCGCTGAAGACGCGCGCGGCGTCGGGGCTCAAGGACTTCGACGCTCTGCTGGCCGAGGCGGCGGGGCGCGCGCCGTTGGGCGAACTGGTCGACATCATGGATGTGGGCTTCGCCACCGCCTACCTGGCTACGCCGTACGCGCGACGGCTGTCTGGCAACACCGTGTACGTCGATGGCGGCGTGCACGTGATGGCCTGACAGGATGGGGCAACGTCGTGTGCGATCAGCGCATGAGGCACACGACGTGACGCGGAGCGCGGCCTACAATACACACAATGCCAACGCACCGAGGGAGAGGCCGCCATGCAGGTACTGATCCGCGGGCTGCATCGAGATGTGACGGCGGATATGCTGCGCGAAAAGCTCAAGATCTACGCCCGCGTCATCTCGATCGACATCATGCGCGAGGGTGACGCCGATCATCCATGGGCATGGGTGGATCTGGACGTCGACGCCTTCACGGCCTGGCGGCTGCTGCGGCAGCTCGACAAACAGTACTTCGCCGGCAGCATCATGCGCTGGTATATCCCGGCGCACCAGAACTAGTGGATGCCGCGTGAATGCCGCGCCGATACCGCACTGACACCAGTGCGGTATCGGCGCGGTGTCGGCTGGCGGTACCATACGCTATCTTTCACTTCCCACACCGTTAGCACATGCTCGAACTCCAGGGAGCGATCTGGTTTCGCGCCGGCACGCATGATTGGGGCGGCAAGGACCGCATCGCGCTGCTGGCTGCCATTGGCGAACATGGTTCGATCACGGCCGCGGCGCGCGCCGTCGGCATCAGCTACAAGGCCGCCTGGGATGCCATCGACGCCATGAACAACAGCGCCGGCGAGCCGCTCGTCTCGCGCGCGGCTGGCGGCAAGGGCGGGGGCGGTACCCGACTGACCGAACGCGCCGAGCGCCTGATTCGTACCTACCATGCGATGGAGGCCGAGCACGCCCGCTTCGTCGCCTACCTTGACAAGGTCGGGAGCGCATTGAGCGACGCGGATGCCGACGACCTTCACCTGATGAGGAAATTCATGGTCCAGACCAGTGCGCGCAACAAGCTGTTCGGCCGCGTGGAAGCAATTCGCGGCGGGGCCGTCAACGATGAAGTCACGCTGGCGCTGCCGGGTGGCCAGCACGTCGTTTCCACCATCACGCACGAGAGCGTGGAGACCCTGGGCCTGGCGGCCGGCGCCGAGGCGTTCGCGCTCGTCAAGGCATCGTCGGTGATGATCGGTCTGCCCGACCCCAACGTGCGGCTGTCGGCGCGTAACCAGTTGCCGGGCGTGGTCTCGCGCGTGCAGCCGGGCGCAGTCAATGCCGAGGTGGTGCTCGATCTCGATGGCGGCGGCACGGTCGCGGCCATCATCACCAATGCAGCGGTGACCGAACTCGATCTGAAGGTGGGCACGCGTGCGGTGGCCATTTTCAAGGCTTCGAGCGTGATCCTCGGGACAGTGGGCTAAAGCAGCATGGCACGCAATATCGAAATCAAGGCACGCATCGCCAGCGTCGAGGCGTTGATACCGCGCGCCGCCGCCGTCGCGGATCATGGCCCGGAACTGATCGAGCAGGACGACACGTTCTTCCCGTGCCCGAACGGCAGGCTCAAGCTGCGCGCGTTCAGTGCCGATCAAGGGCAACTGATCTTCTATTCCCGACCTGACCAGACGGGGCCGAAGGAGAGCTTCTACATCCTGTCCCCGACGGCCTCGCCCGACACGTTACGTGCCGCATTGGTCTCGGCCCACGGCGAGCGTGGACGCGTGCGCAAGGTGCGGACACTGTTCCTCGTCGGTCGCACGCGCGTGCATCTCGATCGCGTGGAAGGCTTGGGCGACTTTCTGGAACTGGAAGTGGTGCTGCGCGAAGGCGAGCCAGCGGAAGCTGGCGTGGCCGAGGCGCATGGACTGATGGCGCGGCTGGGCGTGAACCATGACGCTCTGATCGAAGGCGCCTATGTCGATCTGCTGACTGCGGATCAGGCCACGTGCGCGGGCAGGGGCGCGTAGACCGGCGGATGCCGCTTGCCGGTGCCGCTGCCGAAGATGCGGCCCTCGCGAATCTCGAGCACGTGGTCGCCCAGGATCTCGACGTCTTGCGGATCGTGCGAGATCACCACCATTGGCACATCGAGGTTCGCCTGCAGCGACAGCAGTTCTTCGCGCATACGCGTCCGTAGCGCCGGGTCCAGCGCCGAGAACGGTTCGTCGAGCAAAACAATATCCGGCTTGGGCGCCAGCGCGCGGGCCAGCGCCACGCGCTGCTTCTGACCGCCCGAGATCTCGGACGGATACTGATTCACGATCTCGCGCAAGCCGAAGGCATCGACCCAGTGCGCGGCCTCTGGCGGCAACTCGCGCCGCCGGGGATTACGCCAGCCGTGGTTCAGGCCGAACGCGATGTTCTGCGCCACGGTCAGATGCGGAAATAGCGCGTAGTCCTGGAACAGGTACGCCACGCGGCGCTCCTGGGGGGGCAGGTCGATGCCGGATTCGCTGTCGAACAGCGTGCGTCCGTTGAGTACGATGCGCCCGCTGTCCGGCGCCAGCAACCCGGCGATGGCCCGCAGTGTCAGGGTCTTGCCAGAGCCGGAGGGTCCGAACATCGCAATACGGTGACTGTCCGACTCAAATCCGATGTCGAGCGCGAACTGGCGATCTCGCGACACCAGGCGCTTGCGGATGGTGATCTGCATGCTCATGGCGGGCCTCACTTGCCCACGGCTTCGCGCCGGAAAGCGCGTCGCTCGTAGACCTCGCCAACGCCACGCGCGGCGGGCGGCACCAGTCGGCCAGCCACCACCAACAGCACGATGCATGTGACCGACGTCACCAGCACCAGCAGGTTGGCGGTGTTGTCGTCGCCAGCCTGCACGGCTTCATAAATGGCCACAGAGAGCGTCTGGGTGCGGCCCGGCAGGTTGCCGGCCACCATCAGCGTGGCGCCGAATTCGCCCAGTGCCCGCGCAAACGCCAGCACCACGCCGGCGGAGATGCCGCGCAGCGCCATCGGCAGCGTGACGCGAAAGAAGATGCCGGTCTCCGATACACCCAGCACGCGGGCGGCATTCTCGAGCTGGTGATCGACGCCTTCGAACGCAGCGCGCGCGGATTTCAGCACGAGCGGGAATGCGACCACGGTCGACGCCAGCACCGCGCCCTGCCATGTGAATACGAGTTCGATCCCGATCCGGTCCAGCCAAGCGCCAAACACGCCGCGCCGGCCCACCAGCACAAGCAGGTAGTAGCCGAGCACGGTGGGCGGGAGAACCAGCGGCAGGGTCAGGATGGCATCCACCACATCACGCGCGGACGAGCGCCAGCGCGATATCGCATAGGCGGCCGCAACGCCAAGAATGGCGTTCAGCAGCGTGGCCCAGCCCGCTACCTTGAGCGACAGCAGCAGCGGTACCCAGACGGCATCCATGACAGCAATCAGACCTTGTTACGGTTTCTGGAATCCAAATTTGGCCAGCACGGCCTGGCCTTCGGCCGACAGCACGTACTGGACGAAGCTGGTGGCCTGCTGGCCCTGCTTCGTCTGCGTGGTGACGGCGATGGGGTAGGTGACCGGCGTGCGATTCGGCACGCGCACCGCCACCTTGACCTTCTCCGGCATGATCGCGGCATCGGTGGCGAACACGAAGCCGGCGTCGACTTCGCCGCGTGCCACGTAGTCCAGGCTCTGGCGAACGTTCTGGGCCGGCACGCCCTTGGCCGCCACGGCATCCCAAAGACCCTCGGCTTCGAGCGCGCCCTTGGTATAGCGGCCCACCGGCACCGACGACGGATTACCGTACGCCACGCGCTTGACGTCGGCGCGGGTCAGGTCCTTGAGCGACCCGATGCCGAGCTTGCTGTCCTGCGGCACGATCAGCACTACCTGGTTGGCGGCAAAGTCCTTGCGGCTGGCCGGTTGCACGACCTTCTCGGCCTCGGCCTTGTCCATGGCGGTCTGGTCGGCGGAGGCGAACACATCGGCCGGCGCGCCCTTGACGATCTGCTGCATCAGCACGTCCGAAGCGCCGAAATTCAGCACCACCTTGGTATCCGGGTGGGCGTGCTCGTACTGCTCGGCCAGCGTCTTGAACGCGTTGGTCAGGCTGGCGGCGGCGGAGACCACGAGATCGGCGGCAAAGGCCGACGGTGCGGCGACGGTCAGGGCCAGGGCGGCGCCGACGCAGGCGGTGCGGCGCAGGAAGGGCAGGGTGCGGAAGGTCATGGCGTGAAGGGGTGCGGTGTGCGCGATTGTTACCTTGCGCAATATAAGCGGGTATATAGCGCACCGTCAATTGCCCGGATGGATAAGGGTCTTCAGCCATTTGGAATAGTCCGGCGCGCGATTTGTGCATTCCCTGATGACGCTGACATCCGTGGTGCCTGTCACACGAATGACGCGATTTCGCCACTTTCCTGCCATCGCGGCTGCCGACAATTCCGTGGCTGCACCAAAACCAAAATCAAAACAAATCCAATCAGGGAACCCGAAACATGCAACTCCATCGCATCCAGGCCGCGACGCTCGCGGCCTTGCTGGTGGGGGTGACCGCGCTGGCCGCCTGCGGCTCAGACGACACCTCGTCCTCCACCTCCGGCAACAACGGCGGCAATAGCGGAAACAGTGGCAACGGCGGCAACAACGGTGGCAACACCCCGGCGGCGATCGTCGCAGGTACCAAGTCCACGCTGGCGCTGCTCGAGACCACCGACCTCCACACCAACGTCCTGAGCTATGACTACTTCAAGCTGGCCGAAGACAAGTCGCTGGGCTTCGAGCGCGTCTCGACGCTGATCAAGTCCGCGCGGCAGGAGTTTCCGAACAGCCTGTTGCTCGACAACGGCGACACGATCCAGGGCACCGCGCTCTCGGACTATCAGGCACTGGTGAAGCCGGTCTCGTGCACCGAGACCCTGGCGATGTACAAGGTGATGAACGCCGCTCGCTTTGACGGCGGTGGCATCGGCAATCACGAATTCAATTACGGGCTGCAGTACCTGAGCCAGGTCACCGGCAGCAAGTTCAACGTTGACGGTCTGCCCGATCCGACCGCCCAGACCACATGCGCGGGTCCGAAGTTTCCGCAGGTGCTGGCCAACGTCTACAGCGTCAAGACGCGCGCGCCGTTGTTCCAGCCGTACGCGATTCTGAGCAAGACGCTGACGGCTACCGGCCCGGACGGCAAGACGGTAACCGCGCCGATCAAGGTTGGCATCATCGGTTTCGCGCCGCCGGCCATCCTGAGCTGGGACAAGCGCTGGCTCGACGGCAAGGTCTACACCGAAGGTCTGGTAGAAACGGCCCAGAAGTACATTCCCGAGATGCGCGCCAAGGGCGCCGACCTCGTCGTCGTGATCTCGCATGGTGGCCTCGATAACTCGACCTACTCGCCGACGATGGAGAACGGCAGCTATCACCTGTCGAAGGTGGCTGGCGTGGACGCGATGCTGATCGGCCACTCGCACCAGATCTTCCCGGATGCCAACAGCACGGTCGGCCAGTTCAACCTGCCGGGCGTGGACAAGGTCAAGGGCACGGTCAACGGCGTGCCGACCGTGATGGCCAACTACTGGGGCAAGCATCTGGGTGTGATCAACCTGTCGCTGAACCACGACGGCAAGAGCTGGAGCGTCGATCGCACCAAGACCACCGTGGAGGCGCGCTCGACCCAGAACGCCGACAAGACCTATGTGACGGCCGACGCCAGCGTGGCGCCGATGATCGACACCGAGCACCAGGCAACTATCCAGTACGTGAAGACGCCGATCGGCAGCACCAACTACCGCATGTCGAGCTACTTCGCCGACGTGGGTGATCCGGGCGCGATTCAGATCGTCAACATGGCGCAGGCTGCGTACGTGAAGGACTACGTGACCGCGAACCTGCCGGCGCTGGCCTCGCTGCCCGTGCTGTCGGTTTCGGCCCCGTTCAAGAGCGGCTTTGGCGGCGGCAGCGACTACACCGACGTGGCGTCCGGCAACCTGGCCATCAACAATGCGGCCGATCTCTACCTGTACCCGAACACGGTGTATGCGGTGAAGGTCAACGGCGACGAGGTGAAGGCGTGGTTGGAAACCGCCGCCAAGCGCTTCAACCAGATCGACCCGGCCAAGACGACGGACCAGCAGTTGATCAGCACCTTCCCGGGCTACAACTTCGACATGTTCACCGATCCTGACATGCAATATGAGATCGACGTGACTCAGCCGGTTGGCAGCCGTATCAAGAACCTGACGTACAAGGGCACGCCGGTGACCGCGGCGATGAACTTCATCGTGGCGACCAACAACTATCGTGCCAGCGGGGGCGGCAACTTCCCGGGCCTCGATGGCACCAAGACGATCTATGCCTCGCCCGATGCCAACCGCGACGTGCTGATCAGCTACATCAAGAAGGTAACCAATGTCACACGCGTGGCCAACGGCAGCGCGCGTAGCTGGAAGTTCACCAAGGTGACCACGACGGGCAAGGTGGTGTTCAGCTCGGGTATCGGGATGCTGCAGCAGGCAACCGACGCTGGGTTGACCAATATCTCGCTCGACAAGGCTGATGATGGGTCCGGCAAGAACCTGTCGCAGTACAAGCTCGATCTCAGCTTGTGATTGACTGACCATGCACGCCATGCCAACGACTATGGCCGTACCGCGGCGCTTTCCTCGCATTCACCCGCTGTTTGTGGCGGCCACGCTGGCTGTAACCGTTGCGGCGGCTGGGGTAGCTGGCGCCGCCGTGTGGCGACAGCAATCCGATGTGCGTCAAAGCGAGATCGCGCGATGGCAGTTGATGGCGACCTCGGCGAATGATGCCGCCGCACTGTCACGACTACAGCGCGCGGCCGCGGCGGGCGAGGTTGCGGCATGCGCGGCTCTCGGTGAAACACTACTGTCCCGGACAGACACCGAGAGCCGCGCGCAGGCGGAGCACTGGCTTGGCCTGGCGGCAGCGAGCGGACACACCCGCGCGCAGTTCCTGCTCGGCAAGGCCGCGATGCTTGGTGAGTTGGCGTCCGGTCGTACGGACTTGCCTGTCGCATGGCGCGAACTCGGCGCGGCGGCAAGGGTGGGCGATGTTGGTGCAGCGTATTACCTGGGGCTGCTCTATCGCGGTGGCTACGGCCATACAGCGGATCCGGCTGCCGCTGCGCACTGGTTCAGAGTGGCTGCTGACGGCGGTGTTGCGCAGGCCATGTTCTTGCTGGCCAACGCCTACCGTGAGGGCGATGGCGTGCCGCGTGATGATGCGACTGCGGTGTCCTGGTACGAGGCCGCCGCCGAGCGCGAGCATCCGGCCTCGATTCAGGCGCTGGCGATGGCCTATCGCAGCGGAGAACTTGGCCTCTCGCGAGACGAGGGCAACTACCGCCAGCATCTGGCCGAGGCTGCGCATGCGCTGAAGCATCCGGCGATCAATCCGTAAGCCTGCCGCGATCGTTAGCTCGGGGTGAACGATTGCCCGGCGTGGTGGTGTCCGTCAGCGTGGTAATGACAATGGGCCGGAGAGGTTGCCGCGCGCGATAGTTCGAGTTCGAAACGATTGCAGCGTGCCGATAGTGATCGGACCAAGCAGAGTCGCCGCGATGGTTGGCAACATTTGGTACGACCTGATCGCAGTATCGACATTCACGATTCCGCCTTCGTGTTGGGCTGGCATACCGATCGGATCTGCGTGAACGACGTCGCGTTGCGGACCTTCTCCGGCAGCTGATATTCGATCGCGCAACGTTGTGCGGAGTGTGTGCCCCAGGAAACCTGCAAGCGTCCGGTGTCTTCGATGCCACGCACGAAGATGATGCCGCTTTGGCCAACCACGCCGATTTCGGCATTGTCCTTATCCAGCACTGATGCGCCGAAGGGCAATGGCGCCCCATCGGGCTGGCTGGCCGAGATGATGACGGAGCGTCCGCTGAGCGCGGCGAACTTGATTTTTACCGCTGCGTTCGCGCGTGGCGCTACCTGGGTGCTGGTCGCGTCCAGCGATACATCCAGCGGCATCCCGCGTGGATCTATCTCGATCGTGTTCATGTTGTAGGGCTGGAGGTACGGCACGATGGCGTAGCCGAATGCGTCGATCCTGACGCCCGTCGCATTGGCGACGCGCGCGCCGGTGGCGCCCTTTGCTTCGACGATGCCGATGGTGTCGCCAAGGTAGTTGGCGAGTGTGATGCCTCCTGAGTGGGCGACCAGGGCGCCTTGCAGGCCGCCCGAATATTGCGTGTAACTGCCGCCACCGCTGACAGAAGCGGAAACCGTGGTGTAAGGCGTCCGGTACTGTACGTTGCCGCCGCCGGTGGTCGTGTTCGGCGAACGGTCGACGTTCAAGCCATAGGTGATGGCGTTGTCCTCGAGTGCGGTGCCGCTCAGCCGCATCTGTTGCGAGGATTGGCTGTCGCTGTTATGCGTAGCGCCGAATGAAAGCATTGGGGCGTGGATGCTCTTGCCCAGCGGGACGGTGAGGCTGGCGAAGACCTGGGTGGTGAACCGGCCAGTCATCGCCTCGCGTTGGCGCGAGGCCGCGATGTTGTAGGTCATCGGCAACCCCAGCACACGCAGCGAGTTGCTGTAGCCCACCTGAAACATCAGTGCTGTACCGCCCCGATTCCAGTACTCCGCGGAAGTGCCCGTGAGATAGAAGTTGCCCCAGCGATCGCCGAGGCTCTGATTCAGCGTGAGCTGGATCTGGCTGCGCTGGCGGTCCACGGCGCGGGCATTGCCACCGCTGGCGCGGGCGGTGAATGCGTCGCTCATCGTCCAGAAGCCGCGGGTCGCATAGCGATAGGCGGCGAGTGACATACTCGTGCTTGTTGACGGCACGAACTTGCTGTAGCTGAGGCGGACGCTTTGTCCGCTGGTGTTGTCAACCTGGTCGATCGAGGCGCGGGCATGAGTCGCATCCAGCGCGAATGCCCCAATGGGAAGATTCAAGGCCGCGCCGACCATGCCCGCCTGATAACCCTCCGAGAGGACTAGCCCGGCATAGCCTGTTACGAAGTTGTTGAACCCGTGCTGCACCGTGCCCTGGACCAGTTTCTCGCGGCGGGAAGACGTGCGCGAGCCACCGCGGTACTCCCCAACCGTGGCCGAGTACCGCGTGATACCGGGCCGCAGAAGCTGAGCCACGGATGCATAGGGCACGGTAAAGCTGCTCTGGCTGCCGTCGGCTTCTGTCACCGTGACGAGCAGATTGCCGCCATAACCGGTGGCGTAGAGATCCTTGATCTCGAACGGTCCCGGGGCCACGGTCGTTTCATAGAGCTTGTTGCCATTCTGCGTGACCGTGACACGCGCATTGGAGCGGGCGACGCCTCGGACCAGTGGCGCATAGCCGCGCGCGGAGTCGGGAAGCATCCGGTCATCGCTGGCCAGATTCACGCCGCGCACGGAAAAACTGTCGAAGACGGCCCCATCCGTGTAGGCATCGCCAAGGGTAAGTTGACTACGCAGACGTGATATGTCCCGTTGCACATAGGTCGCGATGTTCTGGTAGTCGTAGGTGCTTTGGCCAATGGACTGCTGCCAGCTCATCGAGGAGCGCTGCCGCACGTGCCAGGCACCGATATTCAATCCGGAATCGACGCCAAGGTAGGTAGAGGTGCCAGGCGAACTACCAGTGGTGTGGAACGTATTGAAATTGTAGGCGACCGTCCCGGACGGGACGCCATCATCCAGGAGTTCTGGGCTGACACTGCCACGCGGCGTGCGGCGCAGCAAAGCCTGCGCCACGCCGATGTCGAGACGCAGGTCATTGAGGTGGAACGACCAGGTGAGATCCTCCGAGATGTCAGATGAACGCGTGCATTCCCCGCTGACGGCATGCGCTATCGCATTGCGGTTGGCGGGCGGCAGCGCCTGCTCGTCGAGATTCAACCGGGTAATGAGCGATCGGTCCATGCATGGGCCGACGACCTCGTCCTGGGACCGGAATCGCACTGTCTCTCGACCAACCCAAGATCCGTTCAGGTATATGTCGACCGGATAGTCGCCAGGTGAGATGGGGTTGCCAAATGCAAACCGGTCGACGTCGACGCTGGTGCCATCGGAACGTTTCAGAAATTGTGAATTGAACTTGATGGCTGCGGCGGTGGCTGTCTTGCCCGGCTCATCAGCAAATACCGCAGTAGGCAGCGCGGCGGCCAGGACCCAATGCACAGCGAGAACGCGCGAGGCGCGTGGCTTCCGCCTCCGCATCGTCATTGTCCCTTCGCTTTCTGCATTGGCTTCGCATTGCGGATGCCAGATACACCGGCGCCATAGTCCGAGATAAACGTGTAACTGACCTGGGCTGGTTCACCGGACACTGGCGACGTGTCATCCATGGCAAATTCGACTGTGCCGCCGGGATTCACCATTGCTCCGGCATCATTGCTGTACACATGCCCGCCAGCGGCTGCCTCGACCTTTGTGTAGGTGATGTGGTACGGCGTTGGATTCGTTGCCCTCAGTACATGATGGCCGTCATCCTTGCGTGCGAAGCGCCAAGTGACCTTGGTGGGCGCGCTGTCCGCGTCGCCGGGTAATCCCGTTGGACGGAAGAACAGCTTGATGCGTGACCGAAAGGCGAACTGAAGCGAGTTCTGCTGATCCTTGCTGCTGGATGCGACGGGTGGCACTTCGAGAACGTTGAGCCAGAACAGCGATTCCTGATCGCGGGGCAGCGCTTGCTGGATCTGAATGATGCGTAGCGTCTGGCCCTTCTTCGCATCCAGTCTGAACAGCGGCGGCGTGAGCGTGAATGGCGACTTCGCGTTCTCCGGCGTCGCATTGGGGTCGCCGTCGTCGATCCATGCCTGCACTAGAGCGGGCGCATCTCCTTCATTTGTGAGTTTGAGGCTGACTTCCCGCTCCGACTCGGAATAGATGACGCGGGTCCCGGTCAAAACCACGGACGCAAGGGTTTCAGGCGTGACCATTGCCAGGAGGACGGCAGCAATGGCTGCGCGACAACTTGAAGTCTTGAACATGATGAACGGCGACGGGAAGGAGGTGCCGGCTCGAAGCCGGCTGGCTGGAGGTGCCGGCATGTGTGCGCATGCCGGCAGGTATAGGCCTGACTTACGGGTACACGATGGAATACGTCGCCGAAGTCTGGAGTGTGCCGAGTGTGGCGGCGCCGGTTGCCACGTACTGGGCGTAGTACTGCAGTGTTGCGGCACCACTTGTAATGGCCACACGTTGCGAGTTCTGCGAGGCGAACGCGGCCCCTACGTTGATGTTGGTCATATCGCTGTTCAGCAGACCGATCTGGACGTTCGATGCACCAGTAATTGCTGGGGTGCTGCCAGAAGCGGGACTGTTGACAACCGTGTTTTTCAGGCGACCGGTGCCGAGATCCACTGCCGCACCGGGTTCGAAGTGAACTGCCACGTTACCGGTGTTTGGGTTGCAGTTTGTGAGCCGAATATTGAAAGGCGTGCGACCCGCGATGTTGCCGGCGGTGTTCAGCGTCGAGGCAGTAACGGTGGGCAGCACAATGGTGAAATCGCCAGCCGGTCTACCGTTGCCAGAGATGGTGCAGGTCTGCCCTGTGACTCGGCCAGTAAAGGTGATCGTGCCATCCACGGCAAACGCGGCCGGACTCATCGTGGCAAGCAGCAGGGATGTGGCAAGGATCTTTGTTCGAATATGTTTCACTTTGACCTCATGTATTGATGTGATTAGTGACTGTCAAGGCGAATCGCGGAGATCCGCATAGCGAGCGATGGCAGCTGTATCCGGGATAAGAAGCCGCACATTCCACGCGGATATCCCCGGAATTTCGCGAGTGAAATCGCTATACGTCGCGTCTTCCTGACAGGGTCAAAGACTATTGATTTTTAGGAATTCTTTTAATCGTATTTATCTTGAATTTACGATTTTCTTGGGAATGTTCCGATTGACTGTGTCGGCGATGGCTGCTGTGCAGACTAAATGCGATGAATGGAAGGTAGGAAACTTCCTTGTGCCTTCAAGATCGGCCGATATGGGAATTACAAGTCAACCGCAATTTCACTAAATCTGTTCCGCGCGCGGAACAAAAATGAAAGACGCACACCTCTGCGCTATTCTTTCGTTCGTTCCATATGGAGGAAGTGCCATGAAGATGGTCTATCTCGCTGGCTTTGATGTGTTCCGCGCGGACGCGCGCGACTGGGGTGAACACCTGAAGGCGCTGTGCCTGCGGTATGGCTACGAAGGCTTGTATCCGCTGGACAAGGCGGCGCCGTCCGGGCTGTCGGGGTCAGCCACGGCACAATGGATCTACGAGGCCAACATCGCGTTGATTCGTCGCGCCGATGTCGTGATGGCGAATCTCGACGACTTCCGCGGGCCGGGGGAGCCTGACAGCGGCACTGCGTTCGAAGTTGGATTTGCCGTGGCGCTGGAGAAGCCCGTCTGGGGCTATGCGGCCGATGCTGGCACGTTGCTGGATCGCGTGCGTGTCAGGACCGATGCCGACGGGAACGCGCGCGATGCGCGCGGCTATGTGGTGGAGGACTTCGGCTTGTCGATGAACCTGATGCTGGCTTGCAGCGTGCGGCTGGTGACGGGGGATGCCGAAGTGTGCCTGGCCGCGATGGCCGAAGCGGACCGCCAACTGGCGGCCCGGAGGGATTGACGCCTTAGCGGCGCAGCGATTGCACGCCGGCGGCGATGTCGGCGGCGGTTGTCGCGACGATCTGGCGATAGGCGTTCACCACGCCATCCACCTGACCGGGCGCGGGCAACTCGGCTTCCGTGCGGCCGCCCAGGACCTTGCCATCGGGCAGGCGGCGTACGGTCCAGGCGATCGAAGCGCTGGCGCGCTGGCCAGGGTCCGCATCCAGCCGCACCACTTCCGTGGTCACGCGATAGACCGGCTCCACTTCGGACAGGCCTTGCTGATAAGTATCCACGGCACCGAGTTTCGCCTGAAGCTGCTGTGACAGCGCATCGCGCAACTCGTCCGGCAACGGCGCGGACCAGCGCGACAGGTCCAGCATCTTCACGCCGCCAGCGTTGCCGTCGGCCACCACGAGCTGGGCGCGGTTCAGGCGCTCCGGCACCCGGACCGGCGAGACCTCGATCCAGATGGGCTGCGTGCCGGGTGTCGGGGACGTGGCGGCTGGAGCGGCTGTGGATGCGAGTGTGTAGTAGCGGGGCTCCGGCGACGCGCAGCCGTTGAGCAGCGCGGCGGCCAGCGCCAGAAGCATCAGCGAGCGTTTCATCATTCCTTCTCCGTCTTCCCACGCAACAGCGCCTCGGGATGGCGCTCGAGATAGTCGGTCAGCGCACGCAGGGACACGGCCGTGCGCGTCAGTTCCTGCATCATGCGGCGCGTATCCTGCTGCAGCGGCGCGTCCGATGCCAGCGTGCCATTGGCGGCGTTCAGCGTGCGTCGGGCATCCTGCAGCGCCGCGAGCACCTGGGGCGCCACATCGCCGTGCAGTTGCGTCACGAGCTTGTCGGCGTTGTCGAGCATCTTGTTCATCGACACCACGCTGGTACGCAGATCCTGGCCGATCTGATCGAACGGCACCTTGTCGATCTTGTTGACGATATCGCCAAGCTTGGCCTGCAACTCATCGAAGGCGCCCGGCGTGGTTGGCAATTCCGGCATTGCTGCATTGAGGTCGAGGTCCTTCGGCGGTGGCGCCTTCGGGAAGAAGTCGAGCGCCACGTAGAGCTGACCGGTCAGCAGGTTGCCGGTGCGAAGTTGCGCGCGCATGCCGCGCTTGACCAGGCCCTGCACGATGCTGCGCTTCTTGGCCTCGTCGGACACATCGCGCTCTCGGAATCCCATGCGCGACGGATAGAACTCCACCACCACGGGCATGCGGAATGCCTTCTTGTCGCGCTGGTATTCGATGCCGATCGAGCGTACCTGGCCCACGATCACACCGCGGAAGTCGACCGGCGCGCCAGGCGACAGGCCGCGCACCGACTGGTCGAAGTTCAGCACCGCCAGCGCCGGCGCCAGCTCTTCAGGCTCTTTCATCGCCTCTGACTGGTCCGATGCCAGCAGGAATTGCGTATTCTCGGCCGCCGGCTGCGTTGCGGTGGAGTTGTCCGGTGCCTGGAAGGCCACGCCGCCCAGCAGCACCGTGACCAGCGATTGCGTGGAGAGCTTCAGGCCGTTCGCATCGAGCTTGAGGTCGACGCCGCTGGCGTGCCAGAAGCGGGTGTCGCCATTGACGAGCTTGTCGTACGGCTTGTTGACGAACACGCGCAGCGAGATGTCACGCCCGTTCGGGTCGAGCTGGTACGCCACCACCTGGCCTACCTGCACGCGGCGATAGTAGACCGGCGAGCCGATATCGAGCGAGCCCAAGTCCTGGGCGCGCAGCACGAACTGGCGACCGGACGCGTCGGCGGTGACCACGGGTGGCACTTCGAGACCGATGAAGTTGCGCGTGCTTTCCCGTGACTTGCCGGCATCCACGCCGATGTAGGCGCCCGAGAGCAGCGTTTCCAGGCCGGATACGCCACTGATCGCAAAGCGCGGGCGCACCACCCAGAAACGCGTGTCCTTGACGGCGAAGCTCTCGGCGTCCTTTGTCAGCTCGATCGATGCGATCACGTGCGAGCGATCGGACGCGAGCCGCACCGACTTGACCAGACCGATGTCGACGTCCTTGTAGCGCACGGCGGTCTTGCCCGGTGTCAGCCCATCGGCGGAGCGGAAGGTGACGTTGATCTCCGGCCCGCGTGAGGCGAGCGTGTTGATCAGCAGCGAGACGCCGACCACGGCGGCGACAATCGGGATCAGCCACACCAGCGATGGCAGCCAGCGGGCGCGACGCTTGCGCGCGGGCTGGGGCACGCCACCGGAGGTCGGCGGCGGGGAGGGACTATCGTGATCGGGCATTGTCGGATTCCGGCAATTCGATGGAAGAGGGGTTCGGGGTCTCGAGCGAGTCCCAAAGCAGGCGCGGGTCGAAGCTTAGCGATGCCAGCATGGTCATCACGACCACCGAGGCAAATGCCAGCGCGCCAGCGCCGGGGATGATCGTGGCCAGCGCGCCCGCGCGCACCAGCGAGGCCAGCAGCGCCACCACGAAGATATCAAGCATCGACCAGCGGCCGATGACTTCGACCAGCCCGTACAGCTTGGTCTGCTGGCGGATGCGCCATGTCGATTTCATGTGCACCGAGATCAGCAGCAGCGTCAGGATCATCATCTTCAGCAGCGGCACGACGATACTCGCGATCAGCACCACGCCAGCCAGCATGTGCGATCCGGATAGCCACAGATAGAGCACACCGGACAGGATGGTGTCGCGCTGCACGCCCAGGATCGACTCGGTGACCATCACCGGTAGCAGGTTGGCCGGGATGTAGAGGATGTACGCGGCCAGCAGGAAGGCCCAGGTGCGCGCCAGGCTGGCAGGCTTGCGGCGGTGCAGCGTGGCGCCGCAGCGTGGGCACGGTTCGCCTTCGAGCGTGATGGGGCTCACCAGGTCGCATGCATGGCACGACAGCAACCCGCGCGAGGACGCGGTGGGTACCTCCGCCAGCGGGGTGCGTTCGTCGTCGTCGGTCAGCTCCGCCATCACATCGGCGGCCACGCGCCGTGACCGCGCGATCTGGTCGCGTGCCATGGCCGTGCGCGATGGGCGCGATGGGCGTGATGGCTGGCTCATGGCGTGGGCTCCTGCGCGCCGGGCGGGGTGTCATCCCCATCCGGCGTTTCCAGGTAATGCCACAGGTCGCGGGGATCGAACGACAGCATCGCGGCCAGCACCACCACCAGCGCGCCGAACGACCACAGCGCCACGCCGGGCAGCACTTCCGCCATGGTCGACAGCTTCACCAGCGTGACCAGCACGCCGATCATGAAGACCTCGATCATGCCCCAGGGCCGGGTCTGGCGGATGCCACGCACGATGGCGTCGAACCCGCGCGGCATCTTCCGCTGCGCCATCGGCACCAGCAGGTAGCACATCATCAGCATCTCGGAGAGAGGGAACAGGATCGTCGTGGCGAACACCAGCATGGCCACCAGCGTCATCTGGTCCGAGTAGAGCGCCTGCACCGCGCCCCAGAGCGTGGTCTCGGTGCGTACGCCCTTCAGGTCCATTTCGACGATCGGATACGTGTTCGAGATCACGAACAGGATCAGGGCGGTGAACACGAGCGGCAGCAGGCGGCGATAGGCGCGGGTGCTTTCGCGATAGAGCTCGCTGCCGCAACGCAGGCAGTTGGCGCGTTCGCCGGGCGCGAGCGACGCACGCTCATAGAGCGCGTCGCAGTACTCGCAGGCCACAAGGTGGCGCAGGTCCGGCGCCGGCGCGGACGCCGACGCCG
>NZ_ANKP01000018.1:0-1163 GCF_000319775.1 Cupriavidus sp. HMR-1 | reverse complement strand
CGCGGCGCGTAGCGCGATGCCCCCGGCGGCGACATCGGGCAGCCACGGCGTTGGCACCCGTGCCTCGCGATGGATCACGTACTGGCCAGCCGCGAGCCGGTCGCCAGTCGGGTTATCCAGCGACGGCAGGGCTGGCGGCACTGCGACGGTGGTGGCAACGTTCGCCAGCGCCGTGGGGGTGATCAACGCCACGTCAGTGCCCGGGCCAGCATCGTAGAGCGTGCCCGATTCGCGCGCGGCCAGCGCGTACGCGTCACGGATACCCGATGCGGACCCGAACATCGGATCGAACAGACCGTGGGTCTCGCACAGCGTTTGCGACGCCTTGGGTGGCACCACATGCCGCTCGTTCGCGGGCGTGTAGGCGAAATCGGCGGAAGCGGGCAGCTTGATCGCATCGGCAAACGCGCCGGTCGTCAAAAAGGTGGCCGGATCGGCGTCGTAGTTGCTGCGAATGACCATGCGTTCCAGCGACTCCCCCTCGCTGGCACGTGCGCGCTGCACCAGCACCGGCGGGTCCACCGGCTCGAAGCGCCAGTACGTGACTGGCTGCGTGACCTCCAGTTCGTTTTCTCCATCACCGAGCGAGGGATCGTCGACATCGAGGCTGTTACCGGCGAGATCGACCAGCCGCGCGCGCAACCGATAGGCAAAGCCGAAGCGCAGCCGGGGCAGACTGCCTTTCGCGGCCACGAAGCTGGTCAGGATGCCGTTCCCATCGGCAGCGGCGACGGCATCGGTCACATCGGTCGGCACTTCGGCCTGCACGCCCGAATCGCCATCCTGCGCGCGCAGCGTCCGGCCTGGACGCGGCACTACCAGGCTCCATCCAGCCCAGCGGAACAACGATTCGTGCAGATAGTGATCGTCTGGGTCGGCGCCGCTGGCGGGGTTGGCGGTACTCGTCGTCGATGCGCCCTTGACATAGCCCTCGTCATCGGCAGGCAGCGAGAGCTTCGCGCCCGTCGCGGCAATCTGGTACGCGCCTTGCCGCCGACACAGCGATTGCCAGCGGCCCGGCTTGCCTCCGATGATCGGCTGCACGTCGACCCTATACCCGCGCAGCACATCTTCCGTGAACAAGGCAATGCCGGCTGAAGCCGCCGCGCCGCTGCGGACGGCGCCATCCTTGGCGGCGCTGCTGGCGGCCCCGAAGGCCAGCG
>NZ_ANKP01000017.1:0-1120 GCF_000319775.1 Cupriavidus sp. HMR-1 | reverse complement strand
AGCCCTGCGCCGGCTCCCAGAGCCGCCAGGCCCGCTGCGCGCGCGATTGCGCCGCAAGCCGGCAATTCTCGCGCACGGTCAGCGGCAGGAAGATGTTGTTGCGCTGGTAGCTGCGACCAATGCCGTGGCGCGCCAGCTTGGGCTGCGCCCAGCCCGTGACATCGCGCCCTTGCAATTGCAGCCGGCCCTCCGATGGTGGCAGTTCGCCCGACAACAGGTTGATCAGTGTCGACTTGCCGGCGCCGTTGGTGCCGATCACCGCATGGATCTCGTGCAGATGCAGGGCCAGGTCCACGCTGTTGACCGCCGTGAGCCCGCCAAATCGGCGCGTCAGGCTTTGCGCATCGAGTACCGGAACCGATGGGATCGTGTTCATACGGCCTCCCGGCTGCGTGTGTTCGATTCGGTGGCCGCGCCCGCCCGCCGCGCGCGACGCGGAGAACGATGCCGCAGTACCGCCGGCACGCTGACCAGCCCGCGCGGCAGCAACGCCACCGCCAGGATGATGAAACCGCCCATCAGCAGCTGCCAGTGCTTGGTCAACGTGCCGAACCATTCGGCCAGCAGCACGAACGAGAACGCACCCAGCACGGCGCCAGCCAGGCTGCCGACGCCGCCAAGAATCACCATCAGCATCGCGTTGCCCGACTGGTGCCAGGAAGCAATCTCGGGATTCACGAAACCGAACTGGATCGCATAGAGGTACCCAGCCAGCCCCGCGAACGCACCGCCCACGACGAACGCCCCGAGCTGATAGCGATAGGTGCCGAACCCGGCCGCCCGCATCCGCTGCTCGTTGTGCCGGATCCCCACCAGCGCGTGGCCGAAGCGGGAACGCAGCAGCAAGGTCAGCGCGGCCACGGTCAGCGCCAGCGCAACGAGCACCAGCCAATAGAACTGCACAGGGTCGTTGACGGTCACCGGTCGCGCCGAAAACAGCCCGAACTCGGGACGGAAGTAGATGTAGGTGCCGTCGCTGCCACCGGCGATCTTCGTGTCGTGGAACACGAAGTACACCATCTGCGCGAAGGCCAGCGTGACCATGATGAAGTAGATGCCGCGCGTGCGCAGCACGAGCGCGCCAACCACCAGCGCCAGCGCGGCCGCCGCGCCCACGGCG
>NZ_ANKP01000016.1:0-1483 GCF_000319775.1 Cupriavidus sp. HMR-1 | reverse complement strand
TGCCGGGGCGGGCTCGGCCGCCGTCGTGCTGACGGAGGGCGCGACGCAGGCCTGGGTGGCCAACAGCCGCATCGCCGGCTCGACGATCGGCAACGACGTGACGCTGACCGGCACCATCCAGTCCGCCACCATCGACAACAACCGGCTGGTGGGCACGGATGCCGGCGGCCAGGCCATGGGCGGCACGCTGCAAGGCACGAACGGCGCGACGCTGTCCGATGCGCAGGTCTGGACCGAAACCGACGCCAAAGGCCGCAAGGCCACCCTGGTCACCGGTACGTTGCGCGATGCCAGTGGCGCCCTCGCCCCGTTTGAAGGCGAACTGCGCGATGGCGTGCTGTACGACCCCAACGGTACGGCGATCGCCACGCTGGTTGGCGCGGCTCCGCAGCAGGCCATCGCAGGCGCCGGCTCACTCACGGTCAGCGCCACCGACCGCACGACCGTCGACAATCTCGCCGGTGGCGCCGGGCTGAGCGGCGGTGCGGGCGTAGGCGCGGCAGCGGTGGTCACACGCGTGGACAACACGGTCACTGCCTGGATCGACCATAGCGATGTGAAGACCCAGGGCGACGTGACGCTCCAGGCGCGGGCCGAACGAGACCTGTCGGCGCAGGCGGTATCGGCCGGCGTGGGCTTTACCGGAGCGGGCTTGGCCGGTTCGGTGGCCGTCACGCTGGTCGGCCAGGGCCTGAGCGGCGACGCCGCGCAGGAGCTCGATCACGACGGCAACGGCACGCTGAGCAAGGTCGAGGCGCTCGGCCAGCAGGACAAGGTCGGCGCCAGCGGATTCGGCAATGCCCTCGACAACAGCACCCGGACGGCGCTCAACCAGCGCGCCGGGGTCTCCGTGAAATCTGGCATCAACGCTGCAAACCTCGACGCGCGCACGGCGGCCGTGATCTCGGGCTCGACCGTTGTAGCCGGTGGCGACGTGCGCCTGGACGCCAGTGAAAGCGACCGCAACGACATCCTGGTTGGTGCTGCCGCTGGCGGCTTCGCCGGTGTCGGCGCGGCGGTGGGCGTCATGCAGATTCGCCACAACGTCGATGCGCTGGTCGACGGCGCTTCCACGCTGACGGCCGGCGGTGCCATCCGCCTGCACGCAGGCACCCGTGCGCTCGACGCAAACGCGCCGGCCGCGCAGGTGCTGGCGTACCAAGGTTCAGGCGGCGTGGTTGCGCTCGGCGCGGCGGTTGCCACGGTCGACATTGCTAACCAGGTATCGGCGCGGGTTTCCGGTGGCGCCACCGCACAAGCTGGCAACGACGTCGCCGTGACGGCTGACGACGCGACCGATGCCAACGCCGAAGCCCAGGGCTATCAGGTTGGCCTGGTGGCGGCAGGCGCCGCCGTGGCAACGGCCGAGAAGTCCGGCCAGACCATCGCCGCCATCGGCGATGACAGCGGCCTGCGCGCCAACGTGGCCGCGCAAGGCGACATCATGCTCGGCGCACAACGCAGCGGCCGTGTGGGCAGCCTG
>NZ_ANKP01000015.1:0-1139 GCF_000319775.1 Cupriavidus sp. HMR-1 | reverse complement strand
GGGATGGCGTCGGATCGGGCTCGGGCAGCATTGGCAGCCCGCCTGCGCGCCGGCGGCATTCGCGACGAGCGGGTGCTTGGCGCCATTGCCACGGTGCCGCGCCACCTGTTCATGGAGCCGGGCCTGGCTTCCCAGGCGTACGAAGACGCTGCGTTGCCGATTGGACATCAGCAAACCATTTCGAAGCCGTCCGTGGTGGCGCGCATGATCGAACTGCTGCGCGAAGGGATGCCGTCCGACCACGCGCTGGCGCGCGTGCTGGAGATCGGCACCGGCTGCGGTTATCAGGCGGCCGTGCTGAGCCTGGTGGCGCAAGAAGTGTTCTCCATAGAGCGGATTCGTCCGCTGCACGAACAAGCCAAGGCGAACCTGCGGCCGTTGCGCGTGCCAAACATCCGGTTGCATTACGGCGACGGGATGCTTGGCCTGCCGCAGGCCGCGCCGTTTTCGTCGATCATCCTGGCTGCCGCTGGCATGGAGGTTCCGCAGGCTTTGCTGGAACAACTGGCCATCGGCGGGCGGCTGATCGCTCCGGTGGTTGCGCCCAGTTCCGGCGCGCCCGGGCAGACCGTGACGCAGCAGTTGCTGCTGATCGAGCGCCTCAACCGGCATCGTTTTCACAGAACTGCGCTTGAAGCGGTTTTCTTTGTGCCCTTAAAATCGGGCACCATCTGAGTCGAACTATGCACAACATCGTGAAATCGGATTCTTTCGCGCGAGTCGGACAACGTTTGAGCGTCGTGGCGATCGCAGCCGTCCTGGCCGCCTGCGCCAACTCCCCCATGCCCGCCCCTGTGGTGGATCGCACCTCCACGGCCGGCGCCCAGCAGGCTGCCTCCACCGAGCCGGCTCCGCCCGGATACTATCGGGTCAAGCGAGGCGATACGCTTTACCGTATCGCGCTCGAAAATGGCCAGTCGTATCGGGATGTGGCGAGCTGGAACAATATGGCCAATGCGAACCAGATAGAGGTTGGCCAACTGTTGCGCGTGGTGCCGCCGGGTGCGGACGTGAACGCCGCGCCTGGCGTGGCAACCGTGCCGGTGGCGTCGGGTGTCGTCCAGTCCCAGCCGATCGATTCGTCCCGTCCGGTAGGCGCGCCTGTCGGCGCGACGACCAGCACGCCAGCCGCTGTAGCG
>NZ_ANKP01000014.1:0-1394 GCF_000319775.1 Cupriavidus sp. HMR-1 | reverse complement strand
GCCTCCTGCCGATCGGCCAGCGCGGCGTCGGCTTGCTGACGGCCGGCGGACGGCACCCAGTCCGAGATCGCAATGAAGCCGGCCAGATCGCCGCGCCGGATCGCATCGGCCAACCCGGCCTTGATCGCTTCCTCGCGCGCGAGCACCTCGTCCGGCGTCGCACCGCGCACGAGGATGAACTGCGCCGGGCTGGGCGTGCCCAACAACTGCCCTGCCGTGCGTTGCGCCTCGATCAGCGCGGGCGGCGAACTCTGCAGTTGCCGGATGTCGTCGGCAACGCGCACCTGCCAGATGCCGGTCACGATGAACAGCATCAACACGCCAAGCGCCAGCCAGGTACGCCGGTCATTGCGTGCGTACGGCCAGCGCGCCAGGCTATCGGCAAGCCAGGTGGAAAGACGCGTCGGACGCAGGTTGCCCCTATCGAGCAAAGGGAACCAGAACAGCACGGTCAGGAATGCCGTGATCAGGCCAACCGCGGAAAACAACGCCATCTGGCGCAGCCCGGGGAACGGTGCGATGCCAAGCGCGAGATAGGCCACTACGCTCGTAGACAACGCCAGCGCCAGTCCGGGCGCCAGGAAGCGCATCACGGCAGGTGGTGTCGCGCGTGGCATGGCCTGGCGCGTCACAAAATAGTGGATGCCGAAATCCTCGGCCACCCCGACCAGACTGGCGCCGAACACCAGCGTGATCAGGTGGACGCGGTCGAAGACGATCGCCGTGGCGGAGATCGCTGCCGCCGTCCCGATCAGCAGTGACAGCCCCACCAGCACGATGGGCCGCAGCGACCGGAAGGCCAGCCACACCAGCAGCAGCACCGCGGCCAGCGAGCCCCATCCGATCACATTCATTTCCCAGTTGGCCTGCGCGGCCGCGGCTTCGGCGTGCAGCGGGATGCCGGCCGTCACCACGCGCACGCCGTCGTCGCCCTGACGCGCCGCCGCTTCTGCCGCATGGAGCAGGTCGCCGTAGTCGGTGCTGCCATTGGCGGAAAACGCGGGCTTGGTGATCCGATAGGTCAACAGCACCCAATCCTTGCCTTCGCCGGTCACCGTTGCCAGACCATCGCGCTCATGCACGCGGGTCACCGCCGCGCGAGACAGCCACCAGTTCTGCCACAGCCCGAGCGGGTCCGACGCCCAATCGGTCAGGCGCGGTCCGGTGGAAAACTGGTAGAGCCGCGTCAGCGCCTGCTGCGCGAGCGTATCGGCATCGGTCGTCCGCAGTGTCTCGCGCTGCGCGTCGGTCAGAAGCCCGTCGCGCCACGGCCGGTAGAACGCC
Organism: Cupriavidus sp. HMR-1; assembly: GCF_000319775.1. NCBI lineage: Bacteria > Pseudomonadati > Pseudomonadota > Betaproteobacteria > Burkholderiales > Burkholderiaceae > Cupriavidus > Cupriavidus sp. HMR-1. Next base: position 110 of record NZ_ANKP01000014.1, on the reverse strand, counting down.
AGCGCCGCATCGAAATCGAACGCGGCAATCTTGTCGACGGGCTTCAGCAACGCGCTGCCGCCGGACGTGGCCTGCGAGAAGCGCTGCGCCGCCGCGCGCGTGCGGGCCCA
>NZ_ANKP01000013.1:0-2606 GCF_000319775.1 Cupriavidus sp. HMR-1 | reverse complement strand
GGTCGGCGGCGGCACGCGCTGGCGCCGAGCAGAAGGCAGACAAGGCGGCCACGCCGGCAGACAAGCCCGCGGACACGCCGGCGCAGAAACCCTCGGAGCCCGCACGGTGACGACATCCCAATACCTGCTGCGCCCGGTCAATCCCGCGTTCATCGCGCTGACCTTCGTGCTGGCGTTCCTGATCAACCTGATGCCCTGGGGCGAGACGCTCTGGATCCCGGACGTCGTGGCGCTGGTGCTGGTGTTCTGGAACATCCACCAGCCGCGCAAGGTCGGCATGGGCGTGGCGTTCCTGCTGGGTTTGCTGATGGACGTGCATGACGCCCGCCTGCTTGGCGAACATGCGCTTGCCTACACGCTGCTGGCCTACTTCGCGATCACGATCCACCGCCGCGTGCTGTGGTTTTCGGTCTACGCGCAGGCGCTGCATGTGCTGCCGTTGTTGTTCATCGCGCACGCGGTGCCGGTGGTTATCCGCCTGGCCATGGGCGCGCCGCTGCCCGGCTGGCAACTGCTGCTGGCCCCGGTGATCGAGGCGGTGCTGTGGCCGATGGCCACCAGCCTGCTGCTGGCGCCGCAACGCAGATCGAACGAAGTCGATGAGACGCGTCCGATCTAGTCCCAATCCCTGACGCGCTCACCACGCCGCCCGCAGTACCGCCATGACCGAAATTCGCAACGTCGAACTGGAAATCGGCCGCTTCCGCATCCGCGTGGCGGCCGCCGCCCTGTTCACGGTCGTCTGCTTTGGCCTGCTGTTCTCCCGCTTTCTGTGGCTGCAGTGGTACAAGCACGACCAGTACTCGGCCAAGGCCGAGGACAACCGCATCTCCGTGGCGCCGATCGAGCCGAACCGCGGCATCATCATGGACCGCAACGGGGTGGTGCTGGCGCGCAACTACTCTGCGTACACGCTTGAAATCACGCCGTCCAAGCTGACAGATACGCTCGACAACACGATCGAGGAGCTGGCCACGCTCGTCGATATCCAACCGCGCGACCGTCGCCGCTTCAAGCGACTGCTGGAGGAATCGCGCAGCTTCGAAAGCCTGCCGATACGCAGCCAGCTCACCGACGAGGAAGTGGCCCGGTTCTCGGCGCAGCGCTTCCGCTTTCCGGGCGTCGACGTGCGCGCGCGGTTGTTCCGCCAGTATCCGATGGGCGAAGCGGCCAGCCACGTGGTCGGCTACCTGGGTCGCATCTCGCAGCGTGACCAGGAGCGGATCGAGGCCATGGACGAGGCCAACGACGCCGCCGATGGCGACAAGTACGATCCGCGCAAGGACGCCGACAACTACAAGGGCTCCAACTACATCGGCAAGATCGGGCTGGAACAGAGCTACGAGACCGAGTTGCACGGCCTGACGGGCTTCGAGGAGGTGGAGGTCAGCGCGGGTGGGCGGCCGATTCGCACCCTGTCCACGTCGCCGGCCACGCCGGGCAACAACCTGATCCTGTCGCTCGACATCCGCCTGCAGCAACTGGCCGAGCAGCTGTTCGGCGACCGTCGTGGCGCGCTGGTGGCGATCGAGCCCGAAACGGGCGACATCCTGGCCTTCGTGTCCAAGCCGACCTTCGATCCGAACCTGTTCGTCGAAGGCATCGACTCCAAGACCTGGGACGAACTGAACAACTCGCCCGACAAGCCGCTGCTGAACCGACCGTTGCGTGGCACCTATCCGCCGGGCTCGACGTACAAGCCGTTCATGGCGCTGGCCGCGCTGACCACGGGCAAGCGCACCGCCGCCTGGGGGATGCACGATCCGGGGTTCTTCACGCTTGGCAACCACACGTTCCGCGACGACAAGCCCGGCGGCCACGGCTGGGTGGACATGCAGGCGTCGATCGTGCAGTCGTGCGACACCTATTACTACATGCTGGCGCGTGACATGGGCGTCAACGCGATCCACGATTTCATGAAGCCGCTCGGCTTCGGCCAGATTACCGGCATCGATATCGAGGGCGAAAACCGCGGCATCCTGCCATCCACGGACTGGAAGCGAAAGGCGTACCGCCGCCCCGAGCAGCAGAAGTGGTATGACGGCGAAACCATTTCGCTGGGCATCGGGCAGGGCTACAACAGCTTCACGATCCTGCAGTTGGCTAACGCGGTGTCGATCCTGGTCAACAACGGCGTGGCGATGAAGCCCCACCTGGTCAAGGCGGTGGAGGATTCGGTCTCGCGCAAGCGCACGCTGACCGTGCCCAAGGAAAGCTATCGCATCCCGCTCAAGCAGGGCGATATCGACGTGATCAAGCGTGCGATGGTTGCCGTGACGCACTCCGGTACCGCCGCCCGGGTGTTCGCCGGCGCTGCCTACGAGTCGGCCGGCAAGACCGGTACGGCGCAGACCTACACGCTGGGCAAGAACGAGAAGTACAACCACCATGCGCTGGACGAGCGCAAGCGCGACCACTCGCTCTACACCGCGTTCGCCCCGGCCGATCATCCGAAGATCGCGCTGGCACTGATCGTCGAGAACGCGGGTTTCGGCGCCGCCGTGGCCGCGCCGATCGCGCGCAAGGTGATGGACTACTACCTGCTGGGCAAGTGGCCGGAGGAACTGGCCGCGACGGCCCCGCCGCCCGCGGAGCGCGAGCGCGCT
>NZ_ANKP01000012.1:0-2554 GCF_000319775.1 Cupriavidus sp. HMR-1 | reverse complement strand
GCCAGCACCACCAGCGCCGCATGGCGCGCCTCATGCAGCCGCGCCAGCAGCGCATCGCGCATGGCGATGCCGCCGCCCAGCCTGGGCGGCATGAGCTTGTGGGAAGGCACACTGCAATCCATGGACATCCGCTCCGTACCTGCCGGCCCACACTCGCAGACCGCTCGCAGACCGTATGACCAGCAGGATATGCCCGCACGCGCGCGTTGCGGCCGACAGCCACCCTGGCCCACCTGAAGCGGGTGGGAACGACGCAAAGCGCACGGTCGTGCGCTTTTGGTCGTCCCGCGCCACCGGGGGGGCGAGTAGAATCGCTTGGCATCGGGCCTTGCCCCTCCTGCGCGCCGCCGCATCCGGCGCTGGTCAAACCCATGTCCCAGCCTTTTCCCGCGCCGGCTGAATCCGCATCGACCGACGTCTTCGCGGATATCTCTCCCGACGTTTCTCCTGACGTTTCGCCGCTATCGGCTGCGCGCGCGCATCCGCGCGGCACGGCGCGCGTGGTGGCGCGCGAACGGCTGCTGGCCCAACTCACCGAGGCTCGCCGCCGCCGCTGCATCGTGATCCAGGGACCCGCCGGCTTCGGCAAAACGGCCGTGCTGGTGGCCTGGCGGCTAGACCTGCGCGCCCTGGGCTTCGACATGGCCTGGGTGACGCTGGCCGACGACGACAACGACATGACCCACTGGCTCGACCACGTGCTGTCGAGCCTGGCGCAGGTCAGCCCCGCCATCACGCGCGAGGCCGCCCTGCTCGGCGGTCTGGGCGACATGGAAAGCGAGGCAATCGAGCGCACCGTGATCGCGCTGGTGGGCGGCATCGCGGCGTGCCCGCGCGAGATCGTGCTGGTGATCGACGAACTGCATCGCCTGACCAACCCCCGCGTGCTGGAAGCCATGCAGTGGCTGCTGGACTACGCGCCGCCAAACCTGCACGTGGTGCTGGCCTCGCGCAGCCAGGTGCCGCTCTCGCTGGGACGCCTGCGCGACCAGGACCTCGTGCTTGAACTCGACCAGCGCGACCTGCGGCTGACCGCCGACGAATCGCGGCGCTTTCTGGCCACGCAGTTGACCGGGATTGACGCGCGCGATGCGCGGGTACTACACGAGCTGACCGACGGATGGGTGGCCGGCCTGCAACTGTTCGCCACGCACTGGAAGCGCAAGAAGCAGGACGCCAACAGCCTGTCGTTCGCCAACGACTTCGTGCGGGCCAATGTGCTGAATGCGGGCGCCTTCTCGGCCTATTTCGAGCGCGAGGTGCTGTCACGCCTGGCCCCGGACGAAGCCGAGTTGCTGGTGCACGCGGCCGCCTGCGAGCGCTTCTGCGCATCGCTATGTGTCGCCCTGACCGGGGGGCGCGCCGATTCGGAACCCGTGGTTTCGGCGCTGCTGGCGCGGCTCGACAACGAGAACCTGTTTATCGAACCGGTACAGGGGCCCGACCGGGCACCGTGGTACCGGCTGCATCCGCTCCTGCGCGAAACGCTGGCGGAGCGGTTCCGCCAGCGCAGCGAATCGGTGCGGCATCAGGTCCATATGGCGGCCTGGCAGTGGTTCCGTGATCACCGGCTGCTCGTCGAAGCGGTCAGGCACGCGGTGCTGGCCGGCGAATCCGGTACTGCCGCGGATCTGGTCGAACGCTACGCATCGACCCTGATCGGACGTGGCGAGGTACGCAAGGTGGCGGGCCTGCTGCAGCAGCTTCCCAAACCCGAGGTCCGTGCCCGGCTGGCGTTGCGCCTGCTCACGGTGCAGATGCAACTCTATGCGCACGAAGTCGATGCCGCGCGGGCCGAGCTCGACGCGCTCGATGGCGAACTGCCAGCCGAAGGGGAGCTGCGCCAGCGCCTCAGGCAACTCCAGATGATGCGGATGGTGCTGACCGACGACGCCGAGAGTGCGCAGCGGCTGCAGCCGCTGCTCGAATCCATGCCGGGCGACGTCGGCGGCTTGCTGGTGGGCGCGCGTAACAACCTGTTGACGTGGCTCTACATGCATCAGGGCAACTACGAGCGCGCCCGCGCCATCCAGTCTGACAACGCGCCACTGATCGTCGAGGGCGCGCCGCTGCTCGGCAGCGCGGCCGGCATGCTCAACGGCCGATGCATGGCCGCCTTCAGCTACGCGATCGAAGGCAAGATCACGCAGGTGGAGCGCATTTGCCGTGACGTGCTACGCGAAACCGAACAGGTCGGCGCATTCGGGACCGAGCCCGAGTACTTTGCGGCAGCCATGCTTGGCGAGGTGCTCTACGAGCAAAACCAGATCGAAGCCGCGCTGGCCATGCTGGAACCCCGGGTGGACGTGCTGGAGCGCATCTCGATTCCCGATTCGGTTTTGCGCGTCATCATGACGCTCGCGAAGTGCCATGCCGTCCGTGGTCACCATCTGGATGCCTTTGCCTACCTCGAACGGCTGGAAGAACATGCCGCGCGACGCAAGCTCGATCGTTTGCTCGCGCACAGCCTTGCCGGCCAGGTCCGGCTGCATCGGCGAGCCGGCGACCGTGCCGCAGCGGATGCCTGCCGGTCGCGGCTCGAGGCCATCGCCGA
>NZ_ANKP01000011.1:0-2505 GCF_000319775.1 Cupriavidus sp. HMR-1 | reverse complement strand
CCCAGCGCCTTGACCACGCGCTGCCAGCGCGTGGACAGGCTGGCGTCCATCTCGCCGCTTGCGGCGCTGGCGATGCAGCCACCGCGTGCGATCGACGGGTCGGCCCGCAGCGTCCAGCCGGCGGCTTCGAGTTCGCCGCACAGGTGTGTTTCCACCAGCGCGATGTCTTCCGGGTTCAGCAGCAGGCAAGGCGCGCCGGAGAGCGGTGGCTCGGCGGTCAGCAGTTCCCGCGCAGCCGGCAGCAATGCGGCCGGATCGAGCTCGACGGTCTTGCGCACGAGCTGGCGGGCCACGTCCAGCGCCAGGCCGATCAGCGCGTTGGAGATATCGTTGTCGACGCGGCCAAGCGCGTCGTGGAAGTTGGCGGCAAGCTGCTGCAGGCGGGCCGCTTCATTGCGTGCCGCTTCAAGCCCGCGTGCGTAGCCTTCGCGGTGCCCATCGCCATAACCTTGCGTCTGGCCCTGGTTGTAGCCCTGCGCGTAGCCCTCCTTGCGGGCCCCGTCGCGCATTGCGTCCAGCGCTTCGAAATCGATTGCCGGGGGTGGTGGCGGTTCGGCGGGCAACTGGGCCGCCAGCGCCTTGCGCAGGACATCGCGCGGATCCAGCGACTCCATCTGCCAACGCTGCCAGCTTTCGCCGCGCGAGCGTGGACGGGCAGGGGGCTGGAAGCCCTGGAAGCCGTCGTCGCTCTCGTGCAGGTTGGTCAGGCCGCCGGTCGCGCCCTTGGAGGGCGCGCCGAAGAACCCTGGATCGCCGTGGCCCGGGCCACGGCCAGCGGAAAAACCGCGGTCAAACGTAGGCATCGTCGCCTCCGCCAATCTGGATTTCGCCGGCCTCGGCCAGACGTCTCACGACCTGCAGGATGGCCTTCTGCTCGGCCTCGACCTGCGACACGCGCACCGGTCCCAGCGCCTCGAGGTCCTCGCGCAGCATCTCGCCGGCACGTGTCGACATGTTGCGGATGAACTTGTCGCGCAGCTCCTGCGGCGCGCCCTTGAGCGCGACGATGAGCGATTCGGTGGCCACTTCCTTGAGCACGCGCTGGATGCCGCGGTCTTCGATCTCCAGCAGGTTCTCGAACAGGAACATCTCGTCGATGATCTTCTGCGCCAGGTCGGCGTCGTGCGTGCGTACGCCGTCGATGACCGCTTCCTCGTGGGCCGTGCTCATCAGGTTGATGATCTCGGCCGCCGTGCGGACGCCGCCCATGCGGCTGCGCTTCAGGCTCTGGCCGGCCAGCAGCTTGGTCAGCACGTCGGTCAGTTCCTGCAGCGCGCCCGGCTGCACGCCACCGAAGGTGGCGATACGCAGGATCACGTCGTTGCGCAGGCGTTCGGTGAAGAAGCCCAGCACTTCCGAAGACTTCTGGCGGTCCAGGTGGATCAGGATCGTGGCGATGATCTGCGGGTGTTCGTCCTTGATCAGTTCTGCCACCGAAGTCGAATCCATCCAGTTCAGCGAGTCGATGCCGCCGCCCGGATCGCGCGATTCAAGGATGTCCTCGATCACGGACAGCGCGCGCTCCTCGCCCAGCGCCTTGTTCAGCACGCTCTTGATGAACGTGCTCGAATCGACGTCCAGTGCCAGGTACTGTTCGGTCTCGTTGCGGAACTCGGACAGGACCTCGGACATTTCCTCGCGCGTCACCGATGACAGGTTGGCCATCGCCGAACCGAGTTGCTGCACTTCGCGCGGCGACAGGTGCTTGAAGACTTCGGCGGCTGCATCCTCGCCCACGGCCATCATCAGGATGGCGCTCTTCTGCAGGCCCTTTTCGGGCACTCCCTTGTTAGCCTTCGTCATTTGCCATCCAAGTCTTGATTACGCTGGCGACCAGGCGCGGGTCGCGTTGCGCGGCGTCGCGCACCAGGGCGAGATCGCTTTCATATTTCGCGGCCAGGCGCAGCACTTCCGGATTGGTTTCCTCTTCCGGCGGCAGCAGAACGGCTTCGGTGGCGGCTGCCGTCTCGGTAGGCGCGGGCAGCGGCGGCGCGGTGTACTTGCGCAGCACCGGACGCGCCACCTTGAACCACAGGAACACGGCCAGCAGGGCCAGCAGCAGGTAGCCGACGCCGGTCTTGGCCAGGTCGATCATTTGCGGCTGCTTCCACACCGGCACTTCCGGCTCCGTCTTGACGTCGCTCGTGAACGGGCTGTTGACCACGTTCAGCGAGTCGCCGCGGTCGGCGGAGAAGCCCATCGCTTCCTTGGTCAGGTTTTCGATCTGGGCCAGTTCCTTGGCTGACAGCGCCTCCGTCACCGGCTTGCCCTTGGCATCGACCTTGGTGCGGTAGTTCACCACCACGGCCACCGACAGACGCTTCACACCGCCTGCTGCCTGCTGGACGTGGCGCACCACGCGGTCGAGTTCGTAGTTGGTGGTGGAGTCGCGGCGGCTGTTGCTCGGGCCGGTCTTCTCGGCCGTCTGGGTCGTCTGCGCGGGCTGGTTGGCTTGTGCGGGCGGATTCGGCTGGCCGGGCTGGCGCGGCGGTTGCGGCGTGGTCA
>NZ_ANKP01000010.1:0-1976 GCF_000319775.1 Cupriavidus sp. HMR-1 | reverse complement strand
GCGGGCGCCGGCGCGGTGCGGGCGGTCTCCACGGCGCGGAACTCGCGCACGCGGCCCCACAGGTTGCTCACGCGTTCCTGGACGGAACCGAAAAGGCCCGGACGGGCGTTCTGCTGGTCGGCCATGCTGTCTCCCCCTGTACTGTACGTGGCGGGCGCGCGAACGCGTCCGATCACCCCAGGGTAGCGGCTTTTCGAGCGGGCGCAAGCCCTGGTGGCAACACGTTTGCCCGTGCCTTGGCACGGCTTGGAATCCGGGGCTCCAGATGAAAACGAGGGGGCATGGCGCCCCCTCAAATCGCAACGCTTCACCCCTGAAACGTCGCGTCCCCTTGCTCTTCAGATCGGTCCAGCGGGGCGGTCAGGCGGCCCACTGGCCGTAACGCTTCTCCTGGGCCTCGCGACGCCAGGCCTGGCGGTTCGAGGCCTGCTCCCGTTCGTTTTCCCGCGCCGCCTGGTGGCGGCCCCGGTTCCCCTTGGGCGAGCGCAACATGCGCTGCATCCCGTAGGCCTTGGCGAGCTGTTGAATACGCTGCTTCGTGAGCAGGCCGACGTCGTCGAGACCGTCGAACAGATGGGCGGGCATGTCAGGCTCCTCGCTGGTTGTGGGGCCGTGCCGTGGCACGTCTTGCATACCTTCAACCTAGCGGGTCAAACGCGCCTGTCAAGCGCCTGGGGCCACGAACGGTCGATCACCGGAGGGTGGCCAGCCGTCGACGGCGGATCAGTCCTCCGCATCCTCCTGGGCGGCACGAAACTCGTCCAGGTGGTGGCGCAGGTAGACCGCCTGGCGCTTCGTTGGTTTCTTGCGCAGCGGGGCGGGGACGCCCACGAGCGCGCGGTCCTTCGGCGTCAGGAGGTCGGACACCAGCATGTCCCCGGTGGCGGGATCGAACGCGATCAGGTGGTTGTCGAACAGGCGGTCCAGGTTGGCGATCAGAGGAAGCCCGTTGGCCGGATCCAGGCGCTGCACGTCGTTCGAATCGGCCCAGGCCATCGCGTGGGATGCGATGAGGAGGGCACCAACCGAGCACCCGGTGACGGCGCACGCACCGCCCCATTGGGCGAGCAGCCCAGCGCGGTAGCGACCCTGGCCCATGCGCGCTTGCACGAGCGCCTGGCGCGTGGTGGCCTGGTCCGGGTTCGGGTGGCGGGCGTCGATGTCCGCCAGATCGCGGGTGAGGGTCGGCTGGACGTCCGGCCGGGCGAGGAAGTCGTCCACCGGGACCAGGCGCTTCACGCGCACGTAGACGTCCCCGTTGGCCCGGCGATCGATCCCATCCAGCTCGCGCAGGGTCTCCCCGTCGTAGCGCTTCGAATCCGCGTCTCCCGCCTCCTGGCCATACCGCAGGACGGCGAAGGTGGGGCGCCCGGCTTCCAGGTGGGCGATGCTGCGCTTGCGCTCCGATCGACCGATGGGGGCTTTGCCCTTCCCGGAGCGCACGGGCGTCCACACGCGGATCGACATCCCGTCGGACCCGGGCTCCACCTCCTTGAACCAGAGCTTCATCACCACGGTGTCGGTGGTGTCGTCGATGCCGTCCCAGGACGCGCGACGGACAGCGAGGCGCACGCCCAGGCCGTCCAGAAACTGGTTGATGCTCGGTGTTGCCATGCTGCCCCCGTGGTCAGGTATCGCTAAGGTGTCTGGTCATCGCCGACCGGTGGGCCGGCCGTGCCTGGCGATGATACCGGAGGGCGCAGGACCCTTTGGGGAAACCGCCGGGGCTCGCGCCCGGCACTCGAACACCGGCGGTGTCCCACCCCGACCCTCGCCGCAGGCCTGGGGCGGGGCACCATGCAAAAGCCCGGCGCTGGGCCGGGCTTGGAGGGTGCAACGCGGGGCCGGGCGTTACGCGCGAGCGGGGCCGTGGCCATGCTCGGAGGGCTTGCCGAAGTGGTCGGAGAAGTCCTCGATCACCGGCAGCGGCAGCTTCACCGCCCCGGCGTCGCGGGCGCCGGCCACGGCGAGCGACA
>NZ_ANKP01000009.1:0-1116 GCF_000319775.1 Cupriavidus sp. HMR-1 | reverse complement strand
TCTCGCGACGGCCGCGGGCGCGTGGCGAACTCGCCGGAGTGAGCGCCGCGGCACGTGCCGCCGGGTCTACCGCCTCGACGGTCATGCCTTCCTTCAGGCGGTCCGCGCCATCCACAACCACGCGCTGCCCGGGCTCCAGGCCCTTGAGCACGGCGCTGTGGCTGCCGTCGCCCGGCCCAAGCGTGACGACCTGCACCTTGACCGTGCTCTGGTCATCCACGACATACACGAACGTGCCCTGCTGGCCGCGCTGGATCGCCGCGATCGGGATCACGGTGGCGTCTTCCAGCGTGTCGATGCGTGTGCGCACGTTGACGAACTGGTTCGGGAACAACATGCCGTCCGTGTTCGCGAAGATCGCCTTGAGCTTGACGGTGCCCGTGGTGGTGTCGATCTGGTTGTCCGTGGTCAGCAGCGTACCCTCACCGAGCTGGTTGCGCATCTGGCGGTCCCAGGCTTGCACCGGCAGCTTCTCGCCGGCGTTGAGCTTCTTCAGCACCGAGGGCAGGTTGTCCTCGGGGATCGTGTACAGCACCGCGATCGGCTGGATCTGGGTGATCAGGGCGATGCCGTTGGTGTCGCTCGGGTTGACGATATTGCCCGGATCGACCTGACGCAGGCCAATGCGGCCCGACGTCGGCGCGACGATGCGCGTGTACCCAAGCTGGATGCGCGCGTTGTCGACGTTACCCTGGTCGGTCTTGACCGTCCCCTCGTACTGGCGCACCAGCGCGTCCTGCGTATCCACCTGCTGGCTCGAGATCGAGTCCTGCGCCAGCAGCGTCTTGTAGCGCTTCTGGTCCAGGCGGGCGTTCTGGAGCAATGCCTGGTCGCGGGCGAGCTGGCCGACAGCCTGGTCGAGCGTGGCCTGGAACGGGCGCGGGTCGATCTCGGCCAGCACGTCGCCGGCCTTGACCATCTGGCCTTCCTTGAACAGCACCTTGAGCAGCGGGCCGGAAACCTGCGCGCGCACCGTGACGTTGGCCACCGGCGTCACGTTGCCCAGGCCGTTCAGGACCACGTCCATGTTGCGGCGCGTCACGCGGTTGACCACCACTGGCGAGCGCTGCTGCGCGCCCGGCCCGCCAGGGCCACCGGCGCCGCTAGCGCCTCCGG
>NZ_ANKP01000008.1:0-6384 GCF_000319775.1 Cupriavidus sp. HMR-1 | reverse complement strand
CTGGACGTGCCGGTGCGCGCGCAGCGTGCAGCGCGACCCTGCCTCACCGGGTCGTGGCGACGCGTCGCCGAGTCCAGGCGGACGTTCCGGTGTTGGGGTTGCTCGCGTCAGCGAGGTGGTCCGCCTCCGCCTGTCCGGGGTTCGGGTGCGTCGCTCCGCGTGTACGTACACCGGACGCTCGCGCCCCGAAGCGCCCCAGGGTCATGCCCCTGTGCCCGGTATGACGCTGGCATACGCACCAACGCAACGCGTGGACGGGTCGTGCGGTGCGACCTGGGGTTGGTCGAACCGCGCCCGCGCGCAGCGCACCCGGTCACGCCCCGTTGACCGGTATGACATGTGCATTGGCACGGGTAAGCCTGCCTCCCGGCCGCCGCGTGCCCCCCGCCTTCCGTCACCCTGTCCAGGCGTGCGCACGCACGACCGGGACGCGCCCTCGGTGCGGTACGACGGTGCAGGTTCCGTGGGTCGCCGTACCCCGGGGAGCCTCGCCGTCGCTCCGGGGTCGAACGCCTGCCCGGTGGTGGTGGTCGAGCGTGCGTGGTCGCGGAGCGGCACCGTCAGCGCGGACATGAGGCGTCAACCCGACCGGTATCCGAGCCCCGCCAGGGGCCGGGAACCGGGCGGAGTTGCGCCGTCCGCGCAGGTGCCGCGAAGCGAACGCACGTCCCCGCCCGCGCAGCGGTGCCGGTGATGCTGGACCAGGGACGGCGTGGGTCCTGTGCCGTCCCGCTGAGGCAGTCCCGGTCGTGCGTGCGCGGGGTGCCCTCCTTCCCTCCCTCGCGCTCAACCGATCGCGCCCAGCGCGTCGAGCAGCGCCCGCCTGGGCCATCCCCTCCACACCCGATCCCTCGTACGACGCCACGGGGCAACCGCACGTCCGACCCTTCCCCCGGATGGTGGACCTTCACCTGGCCCGAGCCGTCGTGCCCCTGTACCTGTACAGCACCGCCCAACCGATCCGGGGTTCACCTTCCCTCAACGGTCGGAACCTTCAGCCCGCGCGGCGAGCGCGAACGTACGACCGACAGCCCGGCCGGCGAGGCCGGAGCGAAGCTCCAGGTGCCGTCCGGCGAACCCCGTGGAGGGGTGCCAGGGCACGTCCGTAGGACTTGCGCAAATCCTCGGCGCTGCTAGGTTGGGGTCATGCCGACGCCGCAGGCGTTGAGCCTCGACAACGAACCGGAGGAGACCCATGCCGTCGAAAAACCCTGAACGCCGAGCCGCCGTGTACGCCGATTGGGCCAAACGTGCGAAAGCCACCCACAAGCGGCGTGGCCTCATGATCCCCCTGGACCTGGACGCGCTGCTGGTGACGTACGCGAAGCTGAACGGCATCAGCGTGCCGGACGCGATCGTGGAGGCGTGCGAGCGTGTCCACGGCTCGGCCCTGCGCCGCGCTGCCCCCGTTGAATCCAGCGAGGCCTGACCATGGCGAGCTTGTTCAAGCGTCCCGCCACCCTGACCGCGTTCGACCACGACGACGGGTTCGACGAGCAGTACGACGCCGAGGACGGCCTGGGCCTGGAGGTCGACGTTCCGACGGTCCAGGTCGTGCCCGGGTCGTTGCAAGACCTCCTGTTCTCCCAGCTTGTTGACGGCTTGCGCGCGTCGATGCGGCACACCGAGCCGTGGATGGTGCGGTACCTCGCGGACCAGCAGGACGGGGTGTGCGCCTATTGCGGTCTTACCCTCTCCGTCACCGGAAAGCGGATCGACGGTGCGCCGCGCGCCATGGCGGACCTGCTGGTGCCCCTGGCCCTGGGCGGGTCCGCGCTGGAGGAGAACCGAGTGCTCTGTTGCGCGGAATGCCAGAACGCCAAAGGCGGGATGGACTGGCTGGGGTTCGGTCGCGCGACCGCCCCGGCCAAACTGTTGGCCCGCCGTCGCGAAGCCCTGCTGGACGCGGCCAACCATGTACTGCCGCTTGCGGTGAAGGGGAAGGTCGCCGCGATGGACGTGCTGGAGCGGCGTTGGGCCTTTCCTCGGTTCCGCGTGCTGGCCCAGGTGTTCGGTGAGGTCGGGTATTTCGGCTGGGACCTGCGCGGTCTGCCGAACGAGCGGAGCGGTGAGGTCCGGGCCCGCCTGCGTTTTCAGTTCGGCGGGCGCGACATGTCGCAAGGTCGGTTCGCGCTGTTCGAGGTGCCCCTCGCCCGGTGGTTCGAGGCGGCCTGGTCGTTGGTGGAGGAAAACGCGGTGCTGGTCCGTCCGACCATGACCGATCGGGAACGGGCCGCCTTCCCTCCCTTCAGCCCTTTGCATCTCGACCCTGAGGACCGGGCCAGCCTGGCGGACGATGGGTGGGCGGAGCACTACGAGCGGTGGCACGTGCTGCTCACCGGCGACCGATGGGTTCAGGAGGCGCGACGCGTTGCCCGGTGGTCGGTGCAGGCCAGGCCTGGTCAGCGGGTGGCCCAGGCGAAGCAACGCCAGGTGCTGCGCGACAAGCCGCTGACCGATGCCCTCGCCCGCCTCGCCGTGAACCTGGACGATCTGCGGACCGGAAAGCGGACCCCGGCCTCCGTGCCTGCCGAGCGTACGGGGCTGGCCCCCGGTGCGGACCTGGCGGGTGCAGGCTCGTCGGTGCCCACGGGCTTGTCCGATGGTTCGACCGTCTTGGGTCCCCGCCCGTCGAATCCGGCCCGGGCCCAGCGTCACGACCGGATGGTGGCGCGGCACGCGGCGTTCCGGAAAGCCCTTCGTGCGGGGAAGCCCGTGCCCCCGCGCGAGGTGGAACCGGTGGCCCCGATCGAGGTAGAGCCGACGCGCGCTCCGCTCCCGCAGGACGTGCAGGACCGCCTGGTGGCGATGCGGGAGCGGTTGACCGCGCGGTTGAGCACGACCACCCCGACAACGAGCACCGCGGCCACGGGCCGGACGGGCGATGCGCGAGCGGGTGGTGCTCCCTGGGGTGCGGTCGGACCGGGTGTGCGTGGTGAGGGTGTTGCCGACCATGGAGGTGCTGCATGAGCACGACGAGCACGAAAGCGAAACGCCGTCCGATTCACCTGCTTGAACGGACCCTGGACCCGCACTTCTACATTTACCGCTGGCTGGACGATCTCGCCGGCCGCCGCCTGCCGCACAACGATGTGTTCGTGCCCGAGTGGGTCGAGGACGTGTCGTGGCTCCAGCCGTCGCCGGTTCCCGTGGGTGGGTCGAACCGGGGCGCGGGCGATGCGGAACCGGCGGAGCCGTTCCGGGTCGCGTTCTACTTCACCGTGCCCAGCGAGCGTTGGTCCGCCCTGTTGGTCCGGGGTTCCGCCGACGGGATGGAGGTGGTGGAAGCGATGGAGGCGGACATCGCTGAACATGCGGCCGACCCGGAGTACGACCGCCGCACCCTGGCCCGGGAGCGCCTGCAGGTCCGCACCATGCGTAAGCATGGCCTGGTGACGCACGAGGAGCTGCACGCCCAGCGGACCTGCCTACTCGATGGGACGTTCGCGCAGCGGTCCCAGCTCGGGAAGTATCGGGTGTTCCGGTCCAACCGCGTGGAGGTCGAGGCGTTCGCCGACATGCTGGCGTCGGAGGCGGACTGGCTCATCGTCCCGGTCCTGCCGGCGTTCTCCTGGAAGCGGGACGGGGTGGAGTTCCCCGTCGACGATCCGCGCTACGCAGCCCCCATGGTGCACGCGGTGACCCGGACGCCGTGCCCGTGGCAACCTGTTCAGCAGGAGCGGTGCATGTTCGTGTGATCAGGGCAGCAGGCCCATGTGAAAAGCGGCGCCTGCTGGCACCGCTTTACCTCCTCCCCTTCCTCCCTTCGATGTTGTCAGGGCCCCGCCTCCCCCGAGGCCCTGCTCCTCCTGTTGTTGTCGATCCAGGGTTGTGGCCCTGGGGTTGTGCGGTTCGCTGGTCAGGCGGCCAAGGCCATGGTCCGGTTGCGCGCCAGGGCGTCGTTCACCGCCTTGCTGTTCAGCTTCATCAGGCGGTCCAGCGTCGAGACGTTCTTGCTGTCGGTGTGCCGCAGGTTCAGCTTGTCGCTCGCGCTCAGGAGCATGACCAGGAACTTCTCGGACACCACCCCAACGGCCTTGTCCAGCACGGTGTCACCGTTCCGGTCGATGGTGTTCAGGAGCTTGGTCTTGCTGCCGCTGAGCATGATGATCGCCGCAGCGGCCTTCATCTTGTTCCGCGCCACCGCCACGTCGAGCCAGGTGTCCCCGTTCAGGTTGACGCCGGTCACGTCCAGCCCGTCCTTCGCGAGGCGGCGGATGTCGCGTGCGTCGTCCAGGATGACGGCGGCCATCATGCGGGCGTTCAGCTTGGTGGTGAGGGTCAGGGTGCTCATGGCGTTGCTCCTGCAGGTGGTGGGTCGGCGGTTTGTTCGCGTTCCCTATACTTCCAATATACAAAATGGCTCAGGCTGGTCAACCGTTTGAGACGCCCGTTTGCAAGTATTTTTTGACTTTCGGACGAACGGTCGACCCTCGGCGACGAGCGGTCGAACTGGGGTGCCATGGCACGGATTGCGATGGCGCAGGGCGTGGTCTGGTGGTGATGCTGGTGTGGTGAAGGTGATGCTGGCCCCTGCACGGATGGACCCTGTCCCATGAACACCTCCACCCGGTCGCATCCGCTCACTCCACCCTTCGGGCCCTGGCCACGGGCCGACGCATCGCCTGCTGTCCCAACGTCGACCTGCTCCATCCTTGGCACCGGCGATCCCACCACCCGTGAACGAGCCCCGCTGTGCCACCTGCGTGCGGCGTTGGGGTCAGTGGGCCTTGTGCCCAGAGGTGTTGGCGCGGGTGCGAAGTTGGTGTTGGAGTGCGGGGGCCTCCGGCCCCGGAGGGTTGTCATGGGACCGGATCGACCGAACCCGAGGGGGTGCCGGGCGCCAGCCCGGCGAGCAGCAGCGACCCGCTCCCGCCTGCAGCCCGGGCCGGCGAGGCCCGGGGTGTCGCGGTGGTGATGTGCGTCGTGCGCGGCGTTGGGGGAGATCAGCGCACTGGTGTCCGGGCCTATGCCTACCGCACAACCGCACAACACAACGCCCACCGTGGGGTGGGCGTTGCTCCTGGTGGGTCCGTGCATTGGCACGGGTCAACCGGTCGGGATCGGCGGTGCTGGAGCCCGCGGGGTGGTGCTCGCGCGTTCAGCGGTCACACCCCGTCGAGCGCAAAGCCGGTCCGCAGGGGCGGGTCGTCCCCGAACGAGCGGGCCAACGGCCCGGTCGAACCGTACTCCCAGTCCCGCCGCCATTCCCCGGTCACACCGTCCCACTCGTACGCCACCCGCTCCCCGGAAGCGTTGACCCCGTGCACGCGGTTCTTGCGTGCGATCACACTGGTCAGGCGGGCCACCTTCGGGTCGTCGTGGTTCGGTTCTTTCAACTGCAACGCCGCGCGCTTCCTCATCGTCCTTCTCCTCTCGTCGGTGCGGGCCTCGACGTGGACCCGCTGCAGGCCACCCTAGCGGGTCATGCGGGTTCGTCAAGCGGTAGGACAGAGCCCAGAGACCGGTGGCGTTCGCGAGCTGGGGTAGGTCCACGACACGAGGAAACCCACCCGGAGGGTGGGCGGGGAACCCCGCCTCCGGCCCCAGGGTGCGAAACGGAACTGGCCCAAGCCCGTTGGCGTCAGCACCGCCTTGACCTGGGGCCACGGGCCCAGGGGCGTTGGGGTTGTCGATGGACGCCGCGCTTTCCCCGGTGCCCCCTTCCCCTCGTCGCCCGGTCTGGCCTGCCGGGCCTGGTGGTGCCCACCGCACCGCGCGCCTGCAAGCTGATGTAAAGTTCAGCGACGATCTGCCGTAGAGCAGGGGTCCGACAACGTAGAAGACGAACAAGCGAGAAGACCAGCATGAGCGACGATCAAACGATTCGCGCCGGGGACCACCTATGGGTGCAGCGCCTGGCCTACGAGCACCACGGCTTGGCCTCCGGGCCCAACACGGTCATCCAGTATTCGGGAAAGGACGGACTGTGGGACACCGGTGTGATCGAGGAGGTGCCCCTCCACACGTTCGCCAAGGGCCGCAAGGTCCGGTTCGTCGATCATCCGGACCGCCTGCACAACCGAATGGCCAGCGTGCGGCGGGCCCGGGAGCGAATCGGCGAGGACGAGTACAACCTGGTGTTCAACAACTGCGAGCACTTCGTGATGTGGTGCATCGAAGACAAGCACACGAGCGAGCAGGTCAACCGCAAGGTCCGCAAAGCCGGCCACGCGGCCACCGCCGCCGTGATGTACCGCTGGTACCAGACCTGGGCGATGGAAGAGGCCATGGGCCCGACGGTCCGGGTGGCCGCCCAGATGATGAGCGCCGGGCGCACGGCGTCGACGGTGACCAGCGCGATGAACGCCGCGTCCGCTGCCCGTACCGCCGCCTCCCTGGCCCCCACGGTGAGCGCCGCCCTCACCTCGTCGGCCCCGAGAT
>NZ_ANKP01000007.1:0-2201 GCF_000319775.1 Cupriavidus sp. HMR-1 | reverse complement strand
CCGGTGAGCATGGCCAGCGTGCGCCGGTTCAGGCGCGTGACCGGGCGCGGCTGGGCGCGCAACGCCATCGCTTCGGGCGCCGCCTTGCCCCCCTGAGAAGTGGCATGGTCGGGGGTGTTGTCTTGGCTCATGCTCAATTCCTCCGTGCCACGCCATCGGTGCGCTCAATTCGCACCACGGCGCCCTTATCGCCACCCAGGCGCAGCTCGGCCGCACCAAACAGCCGATCCACGATGTAGTACGGCGAGCGGAAGCGGTAGTTCACCAGTTGTCCGTCGCCTTGCGCGCCGATCACGAACATTGGCGGTAGCTCGCCTTGAGCGATGCCCGCCGGAAACTGGATATAGACCTTCTCGCCATCGTCAAAGGCCCGCAACGGCTTCCACGGCGGATTGCTGCCGCTGACCGCGTAGCGGAAACGGATCTTCTCCAGCGACAGCCCGGCATCGACCGGCGCGGCGGCGCTGGCCGCTTGTGCCTGGCGCTGCAGGGCCAGCATCCTGTCCTTGGGGTATTCCCAGGACACCGAAGCCATCCATGTCTTCTCGGTCGAAGTCAGTTCTAGCAGGTAGGTGCGCCGACTGGTCGTGATGACCAAATTGGTCTTGAGGCCCGAGCGGATGGGCTTGACCATCACATTGACGCGCAGCGCATCGCCGCTGCCGCTCGATGTGTCGCCCACGATCCAGCGCACCGTGTCACCGGCAGCCACCGTCACCAGTTCCTCGCCCGGCTGGAGCGCGATCACGGTCACGCGACCCACGGCCGCATAGACCTGGTACAGCGCGCCATCAGTGAACGGCCAGACCTGGATGGCGTTCACATAGCCCTCGCGTGTGGGCGCAACACGGGCCTCCGTGTTCGCACGGGTCACGCGCACCTTCTCGTCGGGCGATTCCAGTGTGGCCTTGGCATCACCGGCCAGCGGCTTCATCTGTCCAGGCAGTGCCAGCACCTCGGGCACGGTCACGACCTCCACGGGCTTCGGCGCCTCGGGCAGCGGCTGGGCCTGCACCGGCCCATCCAACGAGATGGATGGCGGCGGAGTCCCCTGCGTGGCGCAGCCCGAGAACAAAACGGTGGATGCCAGTAGGATCACAGGCAAGGCGGGTTTACGGAAATGTCCATTCATGGTTTTGCTCCTTCGTTTCCTTCCAGCTCGCGGCTCCACGCCAGCCCGTTGACGTAGATACCCAGCGGGTTCTTGCGCACGCGCTGCTCCGTGCGCGGGGTCTGCAGCACCGTGGAGATCACCGCGTTCCAGCGCTCGGTGCGATCCAGCGCGCCGTTGACGAAGCGCGTCTCGGTCCAGCGCACGTTGAAGGACTGGTCGCTGGCGCGGGTCACGCTGGACACCTGCACCGTCACCGACTCCTTGCCGATGCGCGAGAACGGATCAGCCACCCGCGCGTACTCATTGAGCACCACGGCGCCCTTGTCCGTGGTGTAGTCATAGGCATCGAGCCAGTTCTGCCGCACCACGATGGGGTCGATGGACAGCGAGCGCACCAGGCCGATGAAGCGGCCCAGGTGGTAAGCAATCTGCGCATCGCTGGGCTGGTACGGCGTGGCGGCTTCGCCGACAGCGCGCACCTGGCCCGCGTTGTCCACCTCGATCACGTAGGGCGTGACGATGGACTGCGCCGAGCGCCAGACCAGGCCGCCGGCCATCAGCACCGCCAGCGTGAGGCAGCCGAAGGCCATAAGCCGCCAGTTCTTCGCCTGCACGCGGGCCGAGCCGATGCGGTCGTCCCAGACCTGGGCGGCGGATTGGTACGGGGTGGCAGGCTGCGGCGTATCGGCGTAGCGCACCTGCGGTCGTTTGAATCGCATGGGAGTTCTCCTTATGAATCGGAATCACGAAGGCTTGGCCCCTGGCTGGAGCTGCCGCCGTCGCCGCCGCGCAGCGTGTGGGCGGCCGTGGTCGCGGCATGGGTGAGCTGCTGCCTGCGGTGCAGGCGCTTGGCCCAGGCAGGCTGTTCGTTGGATGGAGGCGCATCTGCGGCATCAGCGCCAGATGCCGGCGCCTCATCCGGCCGGAAGGCCGCTGCCACGCGCTCCTTCATCGAGCGTGCGCCGTCGGCTACCTTTTGCCCGGCGGTCTTGGCCACGTTGCCCGCGCCAGCGGCAGCGCCTTGGATGCCACTGCCTGCGGCCGTAGAGCCAGCATCGAAAGCCGCCTTGGCGCCGCGCGCGCCGCC
>NZ_ANKP01000006.1:0-2132 GCF_000319775.1 Cupriavidus sp. HMR-1 | reverse complement strand
CGCGGCGTTCGCCAGCGCGGCAGGGGCGCCGCCGCTGCCCCATGGCACGAACAGCACGTCATCGTCGCTGCGTTGTCCGGCGCGTGCCCACGCGCCAGGGGTCGGTGCGTCGAGATAGGCACCGAGGCCATCCTCGGGAATCTCTCTCATCCCGAAGTGAAAGCCGAGCACGTTGGCGGGATCGCATTCCAGCGCCAGCGCCGGGTGCTTGCGCTGGGCCAGCAGCGAGGCCAGTTCCGCCGTCAGCGTGCTGCGGCCAGCGCCGCCCGTGGTGGAGACGATGGCCACGGTAATCATGACTGTTCTCCATCGCCGATACGGCGCTTGCCACGTATCACCAGGGCGTCGAGTTGCGGTGGTAGTCGCACGCTGCGACGGGGCCGTGGCGCGGTCCAGCGCGGCAGCCAGCGCAACAGATCAAAGCGCCACGTCAGCCACGCAAGCGGCGCCGCCAGAATCAGTCCCCAGACGAAGTAGCCGAGAAAGATGGGCATGGGTCAGCGTAGTGGTTTGAGCGGCACGGGGTGGTGGCGCGGCAGGGCGCGTGGGCCACCGCCGCCTTGTGCCCGGCGAGGCGCGATCAACGGCAAGGTCTGCGCCGGGGCCGGTGTCGTTGGGGATGCCTCCGTTGGTGCATCCGACGGTTCCGTGTGGCTCGATGGTTCCTGGGCCAGCCAGCGCGTGTAGTCGGGAGGCGGATAGGCCTGAATATCGGCCTCCAGTTCGCTCAGCGTCGCGGCGATCGATTCGTTGTCGCCGCTGCGCAGATCGCCCTGGAACATATCGCCCATCGGACGCTGGAACACGCGCGCGCATACCGCGTCGACATCGTCCAGCCGGCAGGCGAAGAAAAACGCGTACACGCTATCACTGCCCGCGGTGCAGAGGTCGCCGGCGCGGTTCATATGGCAGGCGCGCAGCGCGTCGATATGCGCCACTTCGGGCAGTAGCGGCAGTTGCAGCAGTACGTGTGGCAGCCGGATCAAGCGGCTGCGGTCCATCGCATCGCGCACCAGAGAAAGGAACGTGTCGGGCGTCACGTAGCCGGTGGCCGAGGTCGTCAGCACGGCCGATAGGGCGCTGTGATAGTCAGCGAGGATCGGCCGCGAGAAGACCTGACCTTGCAACGCGTCGATCATCGCCTGCATTCGCGCGAACGGCGTGCGTTGCGCCACCACGGCATTGGCACCGAGGTTGAGCATCAGCAGTTCATAGTGCTGGCGCATGGCCTCGCGGTCTTCGCGGATCACGATCTTGAGCGCGCGGCCCGCGCTACGCCGCAGGCGGTGCACCTGGCTGGCCAGCAGTTCCAGGTCGCGGCTGCCCGAATAGCGCAGGATCACGGTCGCGGCCACCGACTGGCTGGCCGTGGCGACGGCGGCTTCGTTGCTGTCAACGATGCGCCAGTTCTCGGGAATGAAGCGCTCGCGCAGCACCGCATCGCGGCTGACGATCACGCGGTCTTCGTCGGGCGCCAGCATTCCCGCTTCCTCAATCTGGTCGCTGTAGGTGTCGGACGCCACCATCAGCCGTTGCTCGTGCGGCGCGAAGCGCAGCCGCAAAACTTCGCCAGCGACCACCGACTGCTTGTCGCGCCAGAACGCGACTTCCCAGGTGTACTGCCCCTGCTGCTGGGAAAGTTGCGCCGCACCGGCAAAACGGCCGTGGAAGGCCTGCAAGTCGGGCGGCGATTGTCCCGGCGCCAGCGGAGGCGGCGCGACCACGAGCAGCACGCCACAGCGTTCTTTCGCGCACCAATCGTGCAGGCGAACGCCTTGGCTCGCCAGGGCGACCGCATCCTGCCAGCTGAAAAATGCTTCGGCGCCTTCGATCAGGAGCATCGTGCCCCGCGCGCCGCATTGGTCGACGAGTGCCTGAAGCGCGTCGATCAAGGCATCGATGCCGTCGCGGCCGGGTTGGGCACGCAAGGCACAGAGATTGGCACGCGAATGCAGCGCGCGATTGACGTCGATATCGAGACCATGCTCGCGGAGCGCCTTGGCGATGTCGCCGGCATCACGCGCCGAGAGCACACTGGCGGGTCCGCGCAGCGCGCCGGCGGCGGTTTGCCAGAAGAAAGCATCGCGTGCGGGCGAGGGCTGCGCGTACACCACGTGTGCGCGGCCGCTGGC
>NZ_ANKP01000005.1:0-2522 GCF_000319775.1 Cupriavidus sp. HMR-1 | reverse complement strand
GCCGCGTCGATGCGGCGGGTCAGGTCGGGGTCCTGCCAGCCCTGCCACCAGCGCGCCACGTCGGCCTGCATGCCGTCCGACGGCGGCACCATCTGGAAAGCGGCTGGCGCCGAGAGGGCGGGCGGTACGTCTACGCCCACTGCAGTGCAGCCTGCCAGCATCACTGTGGCGGCGGAAAGCGCGGCAGCGCACAGTGGGAATCCGGCCTTACTCTGCTTCACATCCTTGCTCCGATTCATGTCTGCTCCACTTGGCTCAGCCCTGCTGCGCCAGCATGGCGCGAAAGCGCGTGAGCGCCAGCGTCAGGAAGATCCCGCCGGCCGCCGTGACACCAAGCAGTTGCGGCCAGACCACGTCGACGCCTGCGCTGCGGAAGAGGATTGCCTGCGTCAGCGTGACGAACTGCGTGGTGGGCAGCAACTGCACCACCGGCTGCATGGCGGCCGGCATGCTCTGCACCGGCGTGGCTGCGCCTGACAGCAGGTAGGCAACGGCGTAGGTCGGCACCGCCAGCAAGCCGAACTGCGGCATGGCCGGCGCCAGCGTGGCCAGCCACATCCCCAGCGCCGTCACCGAGAACAGATACAGCGCGGTGCTGAGCGCGAACAGCGCCATCGATCCCTGGAGCGGAACCTGCAGCCATAGATTCACCACCAGCCACAGGGACAACAGCGAAACGAGGAAGATGACCGAGCCATTGGCGATGATCTTGGCGGCAGCGATCTCGCTGGCGCGCACCGGCATCACCAGCAGGTGCTCGATGGTGCCGTGCTCGCGTTCGCGGATCACGGCGGCACCCACCAGGATGATGGACAGCACCGTGATGTTGACCACGATCTGCATGGTCGAGGTGAACCAGTAGGATTCCGTGTTCGGGTTGAACAGGACGCGCAGCACGGCAGTGGCCGGCAACTGCGCCTGGATGTTGCGCGCGCGCAGGAAGGCTAGCGTCTCGCTGGTGAAGATCTCCTGCAGGTACGCCGTGCCTAGTCCGGCTTGTGTCATCGCGGTGGCGTCCACCAGCACTTGCACGGCCGGCGCGCGGCCTGCCAGCACGTCGGCTTCGAAGCGCGGCGGGATCTCGATCGCGAAAATGTAGCGGCCGCGGTTGAGCTCGGCATCGATATCGCGCCGGTCGATGTCCACCGGCGGCTTGAAGTAGGGTGGCTGGACGGCATCGCGAAGGCGGCGCGACAGGGCCGAATGGTCGCCGTCGACGATGGCCACCGAGGCATTCGACACCTCGGCCTTGATCCCCTTGGCCACAGAATAGACCGCGAGGGTGAAGGCGAAGACGATCAGGATCATCAGCGTGGCATCGCTGAACAGGCTGAAGATTTCCTTGCGGCTGAGCCGCGCGACGTTCTTGAACCATTGCACCATCGCTAGGCCTCCTGCTTGCGCAACAGGCATCGCGCTCCGGCCAGGTAGGCCAGCGCGAAGCCGAGCAGCGCCAGGTACATGGCGCCGAAGCTGTCCGCGCCCAACCCCTTGGTAAAGCTCCCCAGGCTGATGAGCTGGAACCAGGAGGAAGGGAAGCCCAGTCCCACCCAGTAGCCGCTGCCGGTCAGCGTGGAGACGGGGTAGAGCAGGCCAGAGAAGTTGACTGAGGGAATCAGGCACAGGATGGCGGTGCCGAAGATCGCGGCAACCTGCGAGCGCACGAACGTCGACATCAGCAAGCCCAGGCTGGTCGCGGCCAGAATGAACAGCAGTGCGCCCAGCGATAGGGCCAGGAAGGAGCCCTTGAGCGGTACCTGCAGCAGCGTGACGGTCAGGGCCACCAGTGTCAGGTAGGCCAGCATGGCTAGGCCGACGTAGGGCAACTGCTTGCCCACCAGGTATTCGCCTACGCTTGCCGGCGAGGCGTAGAGATTGGTGATGGAGCCCATCTCCTTTTCGCGCACCACGCCCAGCGCCGTCAGCATGGTGGGAATCAGGATCAGCGCCAGCATGATGATGCCCGGGGTGATGGCATAGATGCTGCGGAACTGCTCGTTGTAGACGAAGCGCGTTTCGACGCTCATTGGCAGGGTGGGGGCCGCCGTCGGCAGCGCGCGGGCGCGTGCCTGCGCGTAGCCGAGCAGCGTGGCGTTGACATAGGTACGCACGGTGGCGCCGGGGAAAGGGCTGGAGCCATCGATATGGAAGGCTACCTCGGGACGGCGCCCGGCCAGCAGGTCGCGGCCGAAGCCTGGCGGGATCTCCACCACCAGCGAAGCGTTGGCGGCACGCAGCACATGCCGCACCTGCATTTCATCGCGTGCACTGCCCGCCGGCACGAAATAGCGTGAACCGGCGAACTGCTCGAGCAGTTCGCGGCTGGCCAGGCTCTGGTCGCGATCGAGCACGGTAAAGCGAACGTTTTCCACGTCGAAGGACACGCTCCAGGCCGCCGCCAGCAGCAGCACGATCGGCCCGAAGATGGCGAAGGCGAGCCGCAGCTTGTCGCGCGCCAGTTCGATGGACTCGCGCCGGGCAAAGGCCCAGATGCGGGCCAGCGGCGCCGCTGCGGCGCGGCG
>NZ_ANKP01000004.1:0-4340 GCF_000319775.1 Cupriavidus sp. HMR-1 | reverse complement strand
CGCCACCGTCGCCCCGACGCGGGCCGAGGTGCCGCTGCTGCGCCTGCCGCCGGCCTCGCTGGGCAGGACGCTGAACCTGCAGCAGCAGATCACAGTGCAGTTCCCGTCGCCGCAGGGCGAGCAGACACGTGACATGATCGCGATGCTGGAAGCCGATGCCGCCCATACGCGGCTGGCCGCCGTGGCAGGCGGCCAGGTGCTGGCGCGTATCGACTGGGATGGCCGGGACCTGCACGTGACGCGGGCCCCGTGGGCCCCACGGGAACTGATGCCCGAACGCATCCTGAGCGACCTGCAACTGTCGCTCTGGCCTGTCGAAGCAATTCAGGCGGCGCTGCCCGATGGCTGGCACGTCGATGCCACGCCGGCCATGCGTGTGCTGCGGTACGGCGATGAGGTCGTGGCCGAAGTGCGCTATCCGGATGCCACCACCACGCTGTTCACGCAGCTGCGTGACGGCTATCGGCTGACCATTCGCACGTTGCAGGAGGAAGGAAAGACGCCATGACGATCTATCTGAACGCGATGAACGTGATATGCGCGCTCGGTAGCGGCAGCGACGCCGTGCGTGCCGCGCTGTGGCGCAGTGACGGTCCGTTTGGTGGCGAGGTCACCGAGCGCTACACGCCGGGCAGTCCGCTGCATCTGGGCACCGTTGCGGAGCCCGTGGCGGCCGCCGACCTTCCGGCGGGCACCGCGCTGGAACTGGCCAGTCGCAACAACGCCATGCTGGAGCGCACGCTTGCCGGCTTGCGTCCGGCGGTGGATGCGGCCATCGCCCGGGTGGGCCCGATGCGGGTGGCGATCGTGCTCGGTACCAGCACGTCCGGCATCCACGAGGGCGAGCTTGCCGTGCGCACGCACGCGAAACAGGGCACGTGGCCCGAACAGTTCCACTACGCCCAGCAAGAGCTTGGCTCGCCGGCCCGCTACCTGGCCTGGCGGCTCGGCGTTGGCGGGCCTGCCTACACGATTTCCACGGCGTGCTCGTCCAGCGCCAAGGCCATGTCGGCCGCGGCCCGCCTGATCGAGCATGGCATCGTCGACGTGGCCATCGCAGGCGGTGTCGACACGCTGTGCACATTTACGATTTCCGGTTTCCTTTCGCTCGATTCGGTGAGCGCCGAGCGGTGCAATCCGCTGTCGGCGAACCGGCGTGGCATCAATCTGGGCGAGGGCGCGGGGTTGTTCCTGATGTCCCGCGAGGCCGGGCCCGTGCGGCTGACCGGCTGGGGCGAGACTTCGGATGCCCACCATATGTCCGCACCCGACCCATCGGGTGTCGGCGCGCGGACGGCCATGCAGCAGGCGCTGGCTCGCGCCGGGATGAAGCCCGCGGACATCGACTATCTGAACCTTCACGGCACTGCCACCGAGCAGAACGACGTGATGGAAGCGCGCGCGGTGTCCGACCTGTTCGGCGCCGATTTGCCGGTCAGTTCCACCAAGTCGCAGACCGGGCACACACTTGGGGCCGCTGGCGCGGTGGAAGCCGCACTGCTGTACCTGACGCTGACGGACAACCCCCGGGGTCGCCTGCCGCCGCACTGGTGGGATGGCATCGCTGACCCGGCGATGCCGCCGCTGCATGTGGCGGGCGCCGACGAATCCCTGGGCCGGCCGGTGCGCCATGCGATGAGCAATTCGTTTGCGTTTGGGGGTAGCAATTGCGTATTGGTGATGGGGGAGGGCTAAAGATGCGCACACCCGGACCGATATCGACGATGCCACCCGTTGGCGAGGTGGTGCCGCATGGCGGCGCGATGCGTCTGATCGACGAACTGCTGGCAGCCGATGACACCCAGTGCGTGGCGCGCGCGACGATCAGGCCGACGCAGTTGTTCGTCGATGACGCCGGGATGCCCGCATGGATCGGCATCGAATACATGGCGCAGACGATCGCGGCATGGGCGGGTATGCAGGCTCGCGGCAAGGGATGCAAGCCCGGCCCGGGTTTCCTGCTGGGCTCGCGCCGCTATGCCAGCGACGTGCCCGCGTTTCCAGTGGGCAGCGTGCTGACCATTCGTGTCCGGCTGGAGATGGCGGGCGATGACGGCCTGTCGCTGTTCGCCTGCACGCTGGACATGGGCGTCCAGGAGGTGGCTCGGGCAACGGTTTCGGTATATCGGCCTGCGGACGCGCAGGCCTTCCTCGAGGGGCAGCAGACATGACAACCCAGACCGTGCTCGTCACGGGATCATCGCGCGGCATCGGCCGCGCCATTGCGCTGCGTCTTGCGCGTGATGGCTATGACGTGGTGATCCACTGCCGCGCGCGTCGCAACGAAGCCGAATCGGTGGCCGACGCCGTGCGGGCGTTTGGCCGCAATGCGCGCGTGCTGTGTTTCGATGTCGCGCAACGCGAGGCCGCGGCCAGCGCCTTGCTGGCCGATATCGACCATCACGGCTGCTACTACGGAGTGGTCTGCAACGCCGGGCTGGCCCGCGATGCAGCGTTTCCGGCCATGAGCGGCGAGGAGTGGGACGAGGTGATTCACACCAACCTCGATGCGTTTTTCAACGTGCTCAATCCCGTGGTGCTGCCGATGGTGCAGCGGCGGCGGCCGGGCCGGATCGTCACGCTGTCGTCGGCGTCCGGGATCGTCGGCAATCGCGGGCAGACCAACTACAGCGCTGCCAAGGCCGGGGTGATCGGCGCCACCAAGGCACTGGCGATCGAACTGGCCAAGCGCCAGATCACGGTCAACTGCGTGGCGCCGGGGCTGATCGACACGGAAATGATCGAGGAACACGTGCGCGAGGAAGCGATGAAGATGATTCCCGCCCGCCGCATGGGCACCCCGGACGAGGTGGCGGCCACGGTGGCGTTCCTGCTTTCGCCCGATGCCGGGTACATTACGCGCCAGGTGATTTCGGTGAACGGAGGCATGTTCGGATGAAGCGGGTGGTGGTCACGGGAGCGGGCGCGGTCAGCGCGATCGGCAACGACTGGGGGACGGTGCGCGAGCGCCTGGCCGCCGGTCGCAATGCGATAGTGGTCATGCCAGAGTGGCGCGAAATCCGTGGCCTCAACACGCACATCGCGGCGCCGGTGCCGCCGTTCACGCTGCCACCACACTACACGCGCAAACTCATGCGGACCATGGGCCGCGTATCGCAGATGGCCGTGCTGGCGACCGAATCGGCACTGGCCGGGGCCGGGCTGGCCGGAGATCCGCTGGTGACCGGCGGACAGATGGGGATCGCGTACGGTTCCTCGACTGGCACGCCGTCCGCCGCGCAGGACTTCGCGCGGATGATGAGCGACCGTACCACCGAGGGCGTCAATGCCACCACGTACATCCGCATGATGTCGCATACGGCCGCCGTGAACATCGGCGTGTTCTTCGGCATCAAGGGCCGCATCCTGACCACGTCGAGCGCCTGCACGTCAGGCAGCCACGGTATTGGCTACGCATACGAGACGATCCGCATGGGCCGTCAGGTGGCGATGGTAGCCGGCGGCGCCGAAGAGCTTGACGCCACGGAGGCGGCCGTCTTCGATACGCTTTTCGCCACCAGCACGCGCAACGAGGCGCCCACGGCGACGCCACGACCGTTCGATGCCGCGCGCGATGGCCTGGTGCTGGGCGAGGGCGCCTGCACGCTGGTACTGGAAGAACTGGAGCACGCGCGCCAGCGTGGCGCCCCGATCCTGGCCGAGATCGTCGGCTATGGCACCAACAGCGATGGCGTGCATGTGACCCAGGCAGATGCCGGCACGATGGCCCTGGCCATGCGAATGGCGCTGGACGATGCCGGCGTCTCGCCGGATCGAATCGGCTACGTGAATGCGCATGGCACGGCCACGGATCAGGGTGACATCGCCGAATCACAGGCCACGCACGCCGTGTTTGGCGCGCGAATGCCAATCAGTTCGCTCAAGAGCTACGTCGGGCATACGCTGGGCGCGTGCGGTGCGCTCGAGGCGTGGATGACAATCGAGATGATGCGCGATGGGTGGTTCGCGCCGACGATCAATCTGGAGAACCCCGATCCCCGCTGCGCGCAGCTCGACTACATCGTGGGCGAGGGGCGTGCTATCGACACCGAGTACGTGATGAGCAACAATTTCGCGTTCGGCGGCATCAATACGTCGCTGGTCTTGCGCCGCTGGAACGACTGAGTCGTTCCTGACCCTTTCGGCCTTTTTTGATCCTTTTCGACGCATTCGAACCCTTCCACTGACATGCCGCTCGCACTGCGCACTGGATCTGTGATGGCCTTCGCGGCAATGGCGCCGCCCGTGAGCCGTTGGATGTCGCAGGAAGAACTGGGGCGGCTGGCGACGATGCGGGCCGAGGCGCGGGCGGAGCAGTTCGCCGCCGGCCGGTGGCTGGC
>NZ_ANKP01000003.1:0-1744 GCF_000319775.1 Cupriavidus sp. HMR-1 | reverse complement strand
GGTGCTCGACGCGCGCGGCTTTGGCGAAGACGACTTCGCGCGCTCGCACCCAGGCGGCGCGCTGGGCCGCAAGCTGCTCACCCACGTGCGCGACGTGATGCGCACTGGCAATGCGGTGCCCGCGGTACGTGAAAGCACGCCGCTGGCCCAGGCCCTGATGGAAATCACCCGCAAGGGCATGGCCATGACCGCCGTGGTGGACCCCGACGGCCGCGCCGTGGGCGTGTTCACCGACGGCGACCTGCGCCGCCTGCTGGAAACGCCGCGCGACTGGAAGACCGTGCCGATCGGCGAGGTCATGCACCGCAACCCCCACACCGTGCATCTCGACAAGCTCGCCGTGGAAGCCGTGCAGATCATGGAAACGAACCGCATCAACCAGTTGCTCGTCGTCGATGACGACGGCCACCTGGCGGGCGCGCTCCACATCCATGATCTGACCCGGGCCAAGGTCATCTGATCAATGCCAGAGTTCCTGTCCAGAATCACCGGCCTGATCATGCGGCTGCTGCCGCTGCTGTTGATGGCGATCGTTGCCGGCAGCACGTTCTGGCTCGTGCAGATCAACTCGCCGCACGAAGCCACGGCGCAGGCACAGGTCAAGCGACACGTCCCTGACTACTATATGGACCGCTTCTCGGCCACGGAACTGGCCGAGGATGGCAACACCAAGATCCGCTTCACCGGCGTGAAGATGGTCCATTTCGAGGACGACCAGACCTACGAGGTGACCACGCCGGCCATGCGCAACTACGAGCCGGATCGCCCGCCGGTTACCGCCAACGCGAATCGCGGCGTGATGAATGCCGAGGGCTCGATCATCGACCTGTACGGCAATGCGTTCATCGTGCGCCAGGCGGGTACCGATGTGTCGAAGGACCCGCGCATGACGGCGGCGTCGCAGTACTTTCAGTTGCTGATCAACGACGACATCGTCAAGACAGACAAGCCCGTGGAACTGACGCGCGGACCGTCGGTAATGAACGCCAACGGCCTGATCTTCAACAACGTCACCCGCGAAGTACAATTGCTGGGTAACGTTCGCGGCACCATCATCATGAATTCGCCGGGGCAGGCCAGTGCCCAGTGACATCGGGATTTGCGCCCCGCCGTCCGCCTGACTGCTGCCTTTCCCTTTCAGCAAAGCCAAAAATGACTGCTTCCCTGACGACATCGTCCTGTCGCCGCACCGCGCCCGCCCTGATGGCGGCCATCGCCGCCATCGGCCTGTTCCTGGCCCAGCCTGCTTTCGCCGAGCGCGCGGACCAGACCAAGCCGCTGGTGCTGGAAGCCGACAACGCCAGCTATGATGACGTCAAGCAGATCTACACGCTGACCGGCAACGTGGTGCTGACCAAGGGCACGATGGTGCTGAAGTCTGACGCCGCCGAACTGCGCACTGACCCCGAGGGTTACCAGTACGCCATCGCCACCTCCAAGCCGGGCCGCCAGGCCTATATCCGCCAGAAACGCGACGGCGTGGACGAGTACATCGACGGCTGGGGCGACCGCATCGAATATGACGGCAAGTCGGAGATCAACAAGCTGATCGGCAATGCACGCGCGGCGCGTGTTTCCGGTGTCGGCGCGAAGATCCTGGACGAAATCCGCGGCGCGGTGATCACGTACGACAGCCGCAACGAGTTCTATACCGCAACCGGCGGCGATAACAACGCGTCCGCCGGGAACCCTTCTGGCCGCGTGCGCGCCGTGCTGTCGCCGCGCGCGAACCCGGCCAGCGCGC
>NZ_ANKP01000002.1:0-1244 GCF_000319775.1 Cupriavidus sp. HMR-1 | reverse complement strand
ACTCCGCCGCGCTCCGCGAGTCGCCGCCGGGCCGTCCAGGCGCTGGTGGTTGCCTTCACCGGCGGCGCGGCAGCATGGGCTGCGCGAGATCACGCGCCGTTGCAGGACTGGCTGGCCGATGTCCATACGACCGTGGGTGAGCAACGTCTTCTGTCGCTCGCGGACGGCACGCAGGTCAGACTCAATACCGATACCGCCATCGATATCGCCTTCACGTCCACCGAACGGCGCGTTGTCCTGCGACGTGGCGAGATCCATGTCCAGACAGCCCCGGATCGACACTGGTCATCGCGCCCATTCATCGTCGCAACCGCCTCGGCCACGCTGCGCCCAATGGGCACCCGATTCGCGGTGCGCGTATCGGGTGACGCCGGCTGGATCGGTGTCACCGAAGGCGCCGTCGCGGTTCGGCCACAGGCAGACCCTACGGGCGGACGCATCATCGCCGCAGGCAAGCAGGCACGATTCACCCCGGCGAGCGTCGACGCCCCCGCGCCGCTGCCCGAGAGCGATACCGCCTGGACCGACGGCATGATCGTCGCCACGGACATGCGCCTGGCGGATTTCCTCGCCCAGGTCGACCGCTATCGACCTGGGCGGCTGCGCTGCGCGCCAGACGTGGCGGATCTGCGCGTGTCGGGTACCTTTCCGATAGCGGATACCGATCTCATCCTCGATGCCCTTCGCACTGCCCTGCCCGTGCGCATCCATTTCCTGACGCGCTACTGGACAACGGTCCTTCCCGCCTGATTTTTCGTTTTTTCCGCCAAGGAGTGGTCTGTTCTGGATTCTCGCGTGACATAGGAGATGAGTCCCACTTTCACGCCTCTCCCGCA
This sequence comes from Cupriavidus sp. HMR-1, assembly GCF_000319775.1. NCBI lineage: Bacteria > Pseudomonadati > Pseudomonadota > Betaproteobacteria > Burkholderiales > Burkholderiaceae > Cupriavidus > Cupriavidus sp. HMR-1. Next base: position 408 of record NZ_ANKP01000002.1, on the reverse strand, counting down.
GTCGAATCCATGCCATCCCGAATCCTGGCGCTGCCGCGCCGCCGCTCCACCGTTGTTCTGAAACACACGCTCCTGCTGGCCGCCCTATACGGCGCCGGCGCCCTGTCGGCCATCGATGTCATGGCACAGGGCACGTCCGCGCAGGCGACGTCGCCACTTCGCACCTATGACATTCCTGCCGGGCCGTTGCAGGCCACGCTGAACCGCTTTGGCCGCGAAGCCGGCATCCTGCTGGCATTCACGCCCGAACAGGCCGCCAACCACCAGAGTCCGGGCCTCCGGGGCCAGTACAGTGTGCGCGACGGACTCGATACGATCCTGCAAGGCACCGGCCTCGCCGCATCGGCACAGGCCAACGGCAGCTACGTGCTGGCACGCAGGGTCGCCCAGGCCGAGGGCCGGCCCGCC
>NZ_ANKP01000001.1:0-6788 GCF_000319775.1 Cupriavidus sp. HMR-1 | reverse complement strand
AGCAATTCGACCGACTGGAATTCCTTGCGGGCGAGGAGGCGCAGGTTGACTATGGCGAGGGGGCACCGACCCGGGTGCCTGGCACAGACCGCTACCGTAAGCCGCGGTTGTTCGTCATGACGCTGCGCCATTCCCGGCATAGCTTCCGGCGCGTGGTATGGAAATCGAGCCAGCAAGTCTGGGCGGAACTGCACGAGCAAGCCTGGCGCTACTTCGGTGGCTCCACCCAATACGTGGTCCTGGACAATTTAAAGGAGGGTGTCCTCAAGCCTGACCTGTATGAACCCGAGCTCAACCCGGTGTATGCGGCCATGCTGGCCCATTATGGGGTGGTAGCCGATCCGGCACGGGTACGCGACCCTGACCGCAAGGGCACAGTCGAGAATGCGATCCAGCATACGCAGGCTACTGCTCTGAAAGGGCGGCGCTTCGAGTCGATCGAGGCGCAGAATGCCTTCCTTGAGCAATGGGAAGAGAAATGGGCCTCCAAGCGGGTCCATGGCAGCACACGGCGCCAGGTTCAGGCGATGTTCGAAGAAGAGCGTCCTCACCTGAGGGCGCTACCGGCAAGGAACTTCGAGTACTTCACCGACCGCGTCTACACCGTCTACGACGACACCTGTGTTCGAGTCGACCACAGCAGCTATGCCGCCCGGCCGGCGGCCATCGGCAGCCGGGTGCTGGTGCGCAAATACGCGCATCGTCTGGAGATCCGGGACCTGAAAACCCAAGTCTTGCTGCGCAGCCATGATCTGGCGGACAGGCCCGGCACGGTGGTGCTGCCGCAGGACGAACGCCTGTTTAATCCCTCACGCGAGACACGTCGCATCCTGGCGCAGGCCAAAGCTATTGGGCCATCTGCCGAGCGCCTGTGCCAACTCCTGTTCGACACCGAAGGCCGTGTAGGTCAGCGCAAGCTGTGGGGCATCGTCGGTCTGGTTCGGCGGTATCCACGCCGGCTGATCGAAGAGGCGTGCGAAACCGCCTTGCGAGAAGGCGTGCCCAGCTATCGCCGGGTCAAAGCCTTGACGGAGCGCCTGCTTGAGCAGGCGCTGGCCGCTCTCGATACGCCGATCCAGGGCGAACTGCCCCTGACCCAGGAACACCCCCTGATCCGGGACGGCGACGACTATGCCGACCTGTTCACGCTCGGCGCCAAACAAAACGCCGAAAACCAAGGAGATCACCCATGACCATGAGTCTCGCAGAAATCGACCGCGCCTTGCGCGAACTGCGCCTGTCAGGCATCGGCGCCACACTTGAGACCCGCGTGCTGCAGGCCCAGGCCAGCCAGCAACCCTTCCTCGAAACCTTCTCCATGATCCTGCAGGACGAACTGGATCGTCGCCGCTCCCGGCTACTCGAGCGGCGCTACCAGCAGTCCGGCCTGGAGGAGCGCCGCACCTTGGCCGAGTTCGATTGGGCCTTCAACCCGAAGCTGCCGCGCCAAGCCTGCTTCGAGCTGCATACCTTGAAGTTCGTAGCCGACGCCGACAATGCGCTGCTCATTGGGGGTATGCGTATTTCGCGGTTGAAATGGCTCAAACTTCGCCTTCTTCGATCAACCGCGCCAGTGTTGATATGTCCACGCCGTAGATCTTCGGCTCTTGTGTTGATCCGGCCCTCTCGCGCGGGGCCTTGACGGGTTTCTCAATGATTTGCAGGTCGGCCATCTCCATCGCCTCGTCGGGGATGCCGTAGCCCATCATCTCTTCCTTGAGGCGCTGCTTCGCGCGCCGCTCGAACTTGGGCCGGCTGTTGGTCCGCTTGAAGGCCCCTTCCGCGAAGAGGATCTTCGCGCGTAGCGCCTCGAAGCTGTACCCCCGGCCCAGCCGATTCATCACGCGTAGAAGGTTGTTCAGGCTTTCCGTGTAGGCGTTGGTGATTGGATGCTCGAAGTAGTTCAATATCTCGGGCATCCAGTTCTGGAACGCCTTGGTCAGCGGCTCGAAGTGCCCGTGCAGGCCGTGCGGGATCGATGTCCGCCAGTCGCTGAAGACGTTGTATGCCTCATCGGGCGTTGCGCTGTCGTAGATCCCGTAGAAGGCCTCCTTGAGCCTGTACGCCTCGCCGAGCAGCGGGTAGTTCAGGGTCCAGCCTTCCATCAGCAAGCGCTCCTGATCGGTCAGGTCGCGCTCGCGCTTGAGCAACACGAACCGGTCGTGCATCAGCGCGCGCCGTTGCTTCGCCGTCAGATTCTCGCGCGTCGCCTTGCGTGCGGACTCCACCGCGTCGTTGGCCATCCGCACGACGTGGAACTTGTCCACGATGATCGTCGCGTCAGGCAGCACGGCGTGCACGGCGTCACGGTACGGCCGCCACATGTCCATCGCCACGTACTGGACGCGATCGCGACCTTCCAGGTTGTAGAAATACCTAACGACCGTGTCCTTGTTCCGATTCGGCAGCAGCTCGACGATCGTGTTGTTGGCGATGTTCGTGATGACGCCGCGCGGGCGAATCAGGTGGATCTCGTCGATGCCCATCCACCTGGGCGTCTCGAACCGGATGTGGTGCTCCAGATCGCTCACATAGTCCCGGAAGATCGCGCGTACCGTCCCCTCCACCACGCCAACCTCATCCGCGATGCTCAGGAACGTGCGCTTGACCGCCTGGCGGCCGATCCAGTCCACCAGGCGCTTGGTCATGGCGCGCTTCTCGTCTACGTCCGGCAGCGCCTCGCTGAAGGTCTTGCTGCACGCACGGCACTGCATGCGCCGCGTGCTGACATACATGCCGACGCGCTTGCCGTGCATCGGCAGGTCCTTGACGAGCTGCTCGCGGCGGCCGAATCCTACCAGGTGATCGGAATTGCAGTGAGGGCAGTGCGTGGGCGGTTGCTTGACCTCGACGCTCAGGTGATAGTCGTGGTCGTTCTGCTCGACCGCCAGCACGGCGTAGGTCGGCAGGTTCAGGATGTTCGCGGGCATGTTCTTCTTCGAGGCGGCCGGGAACGGGATGATACTGTCGGTAGGAGGAGGCATTTTCCTATCCGAGCGGCTTGGAATCACCAGGGCCGCTTCGATCTCGTATACAACCAGACAAGCAGCCCTATCATAGCGACGCTGCACATGAATCCCGTCAAGAGCAACAGTGCCAAAACAGCCGTCACCACAGATCCCGGTGCTGATCCAACATAGTCGAGCAACGCCGCAAAGACGACCACCAGAGTTGCCCAACGCCAAATGAACGGGCGCACGTGTATCAGTTGCCAGCGGTTGCGCATCCGTGCCGACTCTTGCAGGTTCTCTGGCAAATCGCGCACGTCCCTCATGCCGATCTGGTGAAATGGCCACAAGAAATCGATGAGCATCTTCTTCAGCATGCTGCCGTCGTCCTTACCGCCATCGCAGGCGGCGTTTTCCGTTCGGTTATCCGGCCCAGGCTGTCGGGATCATGCCGAAGTTGCCCAATTCTTCCCAGCCTGCCGAGTCCAGCTCGTAGAGGTCATCCGCATCCAGCGTCGAGCCATCGGCCAAAGTCACCGCATCGCTGCCACAGATCAAAGTGTCCCATCGCCGCCGCTCGATGAGCTGGTCATTACGGAAAAGGCTGACCTGAATATCCGTGCCAGGCGGATTCAACGGGTAGCGTCCTGCGGCATCCGGTTTCGGCATGGGAACCAACTCAATCCTGGCGACGACGCCGCCTGGAAGGTCGATGGATTTCGGCAAGAAAGTTTTGGAATTCGTCATGTTTGTTTCCTTTGAGGTCTCAGGCTGTCGCCTTGATGTCGCGGATGATCTCCCGCACTGCCCCGCAAAACGGCCACAGTGTGGCCAACGACAGCGCCGACAACAGCGGCATGTCGCGTTGCCACCCAACAACCAGGCAGCCCACTCCCAGCGTCGCTGCCATGGCGCACACCAGTAGCAGTTGTGTCCTGTACCTCATCTTGTTTTCCTTGGTCAGCGACGTTCAGAGGCAGCCGCAAACACGCCAAGCATCCTTGCTGCGCCTTCCTGCGCTCCATCACGCCGACCCACTTTCATTCCGACGCGCACGCCTACATACAAGGCGATGACGACTGACAGACCCGCACCCACAACCAGCGTCATTTGATCCATTTACACCTCCGTTTTCCCGTGGCACCGACGTCTTTTACAGCGAGTCTTTCGCGCCAGCGACTCGCTCGGCGTTTCGCCAGTACGCGATCTGCTGTTGAGCGACTTCCATTACGTCGGCTCGATACGCGTCAGGATGCTTCCGCACGTCTCCCGAACTGTAGGAAACAAGGCGACCACCGACGACCTCGAAACCGAACGCGCCCGCAACTCGCTGCGGATTTGGATCGCTTTTCGGCCCACTCGACGAACCACAGATCTGCTCGCTTGCCTTACACCGGACCCCCAGATTCGTGAAGATGACCGCTGGCTGCTCACCGTTTACGGTATACGCCATCGAGCCCTCGGGCACATACTCGCGTTTCGTGTGCAGCGGGCGCGCGCTAGTCAGTTCATCTACCGTCTGCGCCGGCAGCATTGCTTCGATGCTCGAATCACGGAACATGCCGTCGCTCTGAACGTACTGCGACTTTGCAAGCGCACCCAGCGTAACGACAACTGCAAACACCGCGACGATCGATGTCGCGCGATAGACCGATTTCTTAGGCGTATTCATCTTGTGGTCCTCTACACAGGTTTTTCCGAGTTGTTACTTCCGTGTGGCTGTCAGGGTGTAGTGCCCGAAGCTCATCTGCAAGTAACGTCCGATCAGCGACGCCGAGACCGGAACACCGTAGCTCAATTCCCCCCGATCCTTGGCTCCTCGATCGCCGGGGAAAGGCAGGTCCTCGATCGGTTGTTGAGGGAAGACAAAACCATCAAAGATGGCGCGCTCTCCGTCACGGTGCACGCAAATTTGCTTCGTTGACTTGACCGGGCCGTGGATCATCTGCGTCGTGCGCGTCTCGCCCGTAAAGCACTTCGACTCATCGACTGTAGCGTCCAGAACGGGAGCGTCTTTGACGAGCAGATTCTTGCTGTTCAAGTAGCTGGCCGTTACAACCACGTGCCAGCTTTCCGCATGTGCGGCAACCGACAAGATGCTTACGAACAGTGCGACAACGATTTTCTTCTTCATTTCTATGACCTTCCGGCTACCGGCCGGTGTGAAGCACGTGAGTGCCAACATCGTTTCATCGGTCACATTGCGGAAATCTTGACTCCGTGCGCGGCGCGATCAAACGAAGCAGCCCAAGGCCAAGACAGCAATCAACCACAGAATACGCTTTATGGTACTGTGGTCGAACTCAAGAATCAACCGCGAAATGCGATGTTTGGCTCAGTGTCGCGCAGGGGTCATCAACCGCGAAATACGCATACCCCTCATTGGCAAGCCCGGCACCGGCAAGAGCCACATCGCCAAGGCCATCGCCTACAACGCCACCCTGCAGGGCATAAAGGTGCGTTACGTCGAATCGGACACGGTGTTCGCTGGTTACGCCGTAGACACGCGCGCCGATCAGGACCGCTTGCTCAAGATGCTGCTCGAACCGGAACTGGTTGTGCTCGACGACTTGTTCCTGGCAAAACGCATCCCGGATGCCGCCGCCGAACTGCTGCAGACGCTGGTCCACCAACGCTACAAATTGCGTCGCAGCATCATCGTCACGTCCAACCGCGTCGTGCAGGACTGGGGGCGATACCTCGGCGACAACACCATGGCCACCACCATCCTCGACCGTCTGATGCACCGCTCCAAACTCCTTGAGTTCGAAGGCAAAAGCTATCGCCTCAAGGAAGCGGCCACCAGGCTTGCTGTATCAGAGAAAGCCGACTCATAATCAGCTCGTCCTGCCTGGGGGAATTTAGCCGACCACAAGTGGGGGAGTTTGAAGTGACCATCCGGGCGGAATGGCCCATACGGTCATCAACGGAGCCGGAATGACGGTGGCGACTGGCGAGGAAAGCTTGCCGGAATTGGCGACCGACACCATGGCCGAAGTGCTGGAAATAGTCTCGATGCTGCGAGGCTGGCTGCGCCGGATCGAGCCGCTGAAGCGGCTGATGCCGCGCAGCTGAACGCATAAAGATTGCGTTCTTTATTACTTTTAGGATTATGTGTCATTTCCGGGCTTATCCCGGCACGCCCCCCATAAGGTTCGCAGGGCAGATCGTGATGAACAGAAGAAGCTCCGCAACCGCCTGCGCAAAGATGTCGGCTTCTATATCTCCGACTTCACGAGATCAAACGCTGGCTTCACGGAGGCTTATTTCAACAGCCTGGTGGAGCGAGGGACGATCAAGATCGTTTGACAGGGAAGGGCGAGCGGGCTGACGGCAACGACCCTGCCTGCGCCTGCCGCTGACTACCGATCTCCGGCGGGCTGGCCAGTGAAGTACCCGCATGCCGATTGCCCCCACAGTGACAACTAGGCGCACCACGCGCCCCGCACCGGCCGGCACCGTAGGAGCATAGTTAGAGATGGCCTATCACACCTTGCTTGGTCGCGAGCCCCAAGCGACGCGCCCCGGCTTTTCGATTCCGTGGTTTGCGACGGTCGAAGTGTCAATGAACGGCACGACTTGGCAATGGAGTCTGGTCGACAAGGGCGTTCCTGTTGGTGCATTGAAGCAGGGGTTCGCTACAGAAGACGAGGCTAAGGACGACGCACTCACCACCTTGGACGGCGACGAGTGGGAAAGTGGGAAAGCTGATCTTCAGCGCTTCCACCGGTAAAAGCCGCCTCCGTGGGCGGCTTTTTTGTCACAACAACCTGCCGAGTCGTCATGTGCGATTTAACATAATTTATATTATTGGTACTGTTGGTATGTTCTGAAGTGTTG